>DASWTQ010000584.1:0-2172 GCA_036402055.1 Herpetosiphonaceae bacterium | reverse complement strand
CACCGCTGCTGAATTCTGGTTCTCCCCAGCAGGCGCGCATGCAGGTGGGACACAATCAAGTGTGTCCCGCCGCTTGTTTTAAACTCTTTTCCTCCTCTACACAGCTGTCGATTTTTTGTCGACACCCGGCTGCTACTGTATGCCCACACATGTCATCGCTCCGCCATGCACCGCCGAGCCTCCAGCCACACGATCGAAGCGCTCCCCACACATGTTTTGCCCTGCTGAGCAACGCTTGCAGCCAAAGGCATGCAAACGCGATGGGTGGTCGATGCGTGTCGATTGGGCCGGCTGCTGACCACATCTATCGATCAATTGTACGTGCTGTCTGCATGCACTCAGCGAACAAGGGACAAAGGGAAAAGATACATATGTCACCGATCACACTGGAACACCTGGAGCTGGAACTTGGCCATATCGGCGCGCTGACGCTGAGCCAGGATGGCCTGCGCCTCTTCGTCGGGCGGCACAGCTCAGAGGATCAGGCGCGCGAAAACATCGCCGTGTTTACTGTCGATCCGCAGAGCGGCACGCTGAGCAACAAGCGCCTCTACCGCGACAGCGATCAGCCGCTGCCGCCGACCTATACCACGCCCAAGCCGCCGCTCCGGCCGCGCGCCGTCGTCACCTCGCTGCTGGTCGCGCCGCGCTACCGCAAGCTCTACATCGGCACCCGGCTTGAAGATCGCGAGATCCGTCCGGCCTATCTCCTGACGATCTACGACCTCGACGATGCCGGCGAGATCCGGCCCGAGACCATCCGCAGCTATCGCGCCATCGCCGATGATCTGCCCAATCCGATCGGCATCGAGTGCATGGCGCTCCACCCGCAGCGCGACATCCTCTACATGGCCGGCGGCGCCTGGAACGCTGTACGCTTCTATCAGCTCAACGCGCAGGGCGAGCCGATTGGCAGCGCGCCGACCGCCGTCACGATCAACGGCGCTCCCAAGGCGGCGATCGCGATCAGCCCTGACGGCTCGCGCATGTATCTTGGTACGGCGCCCGCGACCTTGCAGATCGTGGCGCTGACCGACGGTGTGCCGCAAAACCCGCCGCTGCGCAGCCTCCAGGTGCCCGAGCTGGCACAGGCCGATGGCTATCTGCGCTTTGTGCACACGCCGCAGGCGCTGTACGCCGCCCGCCCAAAGTCGGAGCTGAATCCGCCGCTGCCGGGGCCGCTGTTTATGCTGCCGCTGCCGACGCCCGACGGCGGCGAGTTCCAGCGCGTCGACGGCTTCGAGCACACGCTGCTGACCGCCGATCCGCAGAATCAGCGTCTGTGGCTGCTGCGCGAGACGACCCACACCGATGCTCTGACCGGCGCGACGCTGGTCGATGGCGCTGAGCTGGTGGCGGTGGCGACCGACGCGCAGGGCGTGCCCCAGGCCGAGATCGAGACGCTGCCCAAGCTCTACGGCCAGCAGGGTCTGCTGGCAGCAGTCGGCGCGGCCGATCCGATCGTGGTGACGCGCGCAACAAACAAGGTGGTCAACTACGCCGCCGGCGAGCAGGTCAGATTCACGATCCGGCGTGTGGAGCCGGCTCCAGGATCGCCGCCGCTGACGCTCAAGTGCGATCTGACCGCTTTCGGCACCACGATCAAGCAGTCGTTTCAGGTCGTCGAGGGCACGATCTCCGCGCCGGTATCGCTCGATCCGTATCTCAGCAATCACACCGATCAGGTCGCGCTGTGGCTCACTTTCCCGCCCGCTGTCTCCAACGTCGAGTGGGAGTTCGAGGTTCAGTACATCGGAGCCGGGACGCACGAGCCGGTGATCAAGGGCGATCGTGTGCGCGGCGGCGCGCTGGTCTTGCTGGTCGCAGGCTACGCCGTCGTGCCTGAGCGCCGCTTCGCGATGTTCGAGCTGTTCAGCGAACATGCCCAATTGTATCGCTCGGCAGCCGAGGCGGTGCAGCTCGATCCCGCCGATCGACCCGAGCAGTTCGTGATTTCGAGCTACAGCCTGAGCGGCTTGCAGGGTCACGCGGCCCAGCTCGACGATGGCGTGGCCACGCTGCGGGCGCTCGGGATCAACAGTGTGCAGCTCGGCCACTGGGGCGGTCTTGGCGCCGACGATCTCAAGCAAAGCTACCGCGATCTCAGCCCGGAGTCCGGCGTGTACGCGCCCGAGTTCTACTACTTCTTCGATTTTATCTACGACGGCAGCC
>DASWTQ010000583.1:0-17324 GCA_036402055.1 Herpetosiphonaceae bacterium | reverse complement strand
CATGGAAGCGCGTACGTCGGAGAATCAAGCAGGCATCGTTGTTCCAACCACCACGCTCACGCTGTTGCTGCTGGGGCTGCTGGTCTTTTTGAGCATCTACCAGATGGAGCCGCCCAGCGTGGTCGGCGCCGATGCTGCGCCCACGGCCTTTTCGGCAGAGCGGGCTATGCAGCATGTCCAGGTGATCGCCCAGCGTCCACATCCGACCGGCTCGGCCGAAAATGCTGCCGCCCGCGACTATATTGTCGCCCAGCTGACCAGTATGGGCCTTCAGCCCGAGGTGCAGACGACGGATGTGTCGCGCACGCTGCGTGGGGACCGCCAGTCATCGGCGACGATCCAGAACGTGCTGGCGCGCATCGAGGGCAGCGCCAACACGAACGACGCCGTCGCGATCGCCGCGCACTACGATAGCGTGGAGGACGGCCCCGGCGCCAGCGACGATGTTGCAGCTATCGGAGCCATGATCGAAACGGCTCGCGCGATCCAGGCCGGCCCGCAGCCCAGCAACGACATCATTTTCATCTTCACCGATGGCGAAGAGCTAGGGCTGCTCGGCGCGCAAGGCTTTATCGATCAGCATCCGTGGGCGCAGGATGTCAAAGTCGTGCTCAACTTCGAGGCGCGCGGCACGACCGGCCCATCGTATATGTTCGAGACCAGCAACAACAACGGCTGGCTGGTGCGCCAGTTCGCGCGGTTCGCGCCCAACGCCGTGGGCTACTCGTTCACCTTCGACATTTATCGCCTGCTCCCCAACGACACCGATCTGACAGTGTTTCGCGCCGCCAACAAGGCCGGCATCGGCTTTGCCTTCATCGATGGCTACCTGCATTACCACATGCCCACCGATAACGTCGCCAATCTGAACCCGCGCAGCGTGCAGCACCACGGCACCTATATGCTCAGCCTAGCTCAAGGCATGGGCAATACCAGCCTCGACACAGTGCAAGAGACCAACCGTGTCTATTTCAGCCTCTTCGGCCTGATCGTCCACTACTCCGAGAACTGGAACCTGCCGCTGCTGATCCTCACGCTGATCGCGTTTCTGGCGGTGCTGGTGCTGGGCTTTCGCCGCCGCCGATTGACCGCCAAAGGGCTCACGGCGGGCTTTTTCATCTTTCTGCTGGCGCTGATCCTCACGCTCGCGGGCATCTTCGCCGTTTCCAACATCATTCCGGTGCTGGGAGTCGAGCCGGTCAACATGCTCAACGGCTCGACCTACAACTGGAATTTCTTCGCGATCAGCTATGTCTGCATGGCGCTGGGCATCACGTCGGCGCTCTACGTCGCATTTCGTAAGCGCGTGCTGTTCAACAATCTGCTGGTCGGCGCGTGGCTCTGGTGGCTGATCGTCCTGATCGCCACGACCTTTTTACTGCCGGGCACCAGCTATCTCTTCACGTGGCCGCTGCTGCTCAGCCTGATCGCGCTGGCGGTACGCTTCCGCGCCGAGGATGAGGACGCGCCCCGCCCAACGATTGTGCTCGCGCTGCTCCCGGCGATCAGCGGCATCCTGATGCTGACGCCGCTGATCCGTGGCCTCTTCGTCGCGCTCTTCCTGCCGATTTACCTGCCGGTGCTGATCTTCGTCGTGCTGCTGCTGGGCCTGCTGCTGCCGCATCTGACCCTGCTGACCCGGCGCTACCGCTGGGCCTTACCCGGCGCGGCATTCCTGGTCGGCCTCGGTCTGCTTCTGTATGCGGCGCTGACCATTACTCCGGTCGTAGCCACAACCACCGGCTAAATCTCGCGAAAGGAGCGTGCGCCAGGCTAGGCGATTGCGTCCGGCCTGGCGCGGAGCATCTATGACCGAACAACCTCGGATCGCGCTGGTCACGGCTGCCGCAGGCGGCATTGGTCGCGCCGCTGTGCGCCATCTACTGGCAAGCGGCCTGACTGTGGTCGCCGTCGATCGTGATGCTGCCGCGCTCGAAACGCTGCAAGCAGACAGCCCTGCGGCCGCAGTGCATACTATCGCCGGCGATATGACGAACGAGGCCGATGTCGCTCAGGCGGCGGCGCTGGCTCGCTCGCTGGGACAGCTTGCGGTGCTGGTCAACGGCGTCGGCTCGACGTGCGGCAGCGCCCTGCGCGATCTCACGCTCGACGAGTGGCAGCGACTGTTTGCCGTCAATCTGACCAGCGTTTTTCTCTGCACCAAGGCCGCGCTGCCGCTGCTCGAAGCTGCCGCCGGCGATCGCGTGATCATCAACATCTCGTCGACACTGGCGCAGGTCGCCGATCCTGAGACGCTGGCCTACGGCGCGTTCAAAGCCGGGCTGGAGCAGATGACCCGCGCGCTGGCCCTGGAAGTCGCGCCGCAGCGCATCCGGGCGGTCGCGATCGCGCCAGGGCCGGTGGCGGCAACCGGAGGCGAGGCGGCCTTCGAGACCGACGAAAACGCGCGGCTGAATCCGCTGGGCCGCTTCGCTACTGTGGACGAGATCGGGGCGCTGATCGCGTTTCTGGCATCGCCTGCCGCCGCCTATATCACCGGCACGATCATTCGCGTAGACGGCGGCGACTCGGCGCTGGGCGCGGGCTGGGGTCCGCTTCAGGCGCTGCTGCGCGATCGGCAGGACAGCTAGCGCGCCTTGCAACACAGGGCCGCAGCGGCGCGTCACATAGGCGATACTTGCAGCGGAAAGGAAACAAACATGCAACGAACATTACGGCGATCGCGAAGCAACCGTGTGATCGCGGGCGTCTGCGCTGGCCTTGGCGAATATTTTGGCATCGATCCGACGATCGTGCGAATCATCTTCGTTTTGCTGATCTTCTTCCCTTTGCCGGCGGTCATACCCTACCTGATTCTCTGGGTGGTGATGCCCGAAGGCTACTAGTCGTTAAAATCAAACGCGGACGGATTCGCTCCGTCCGCGTTTTTTGCTGCCTGTTTAATCTTTACACCCGCGACGCCGCCTCAAGCGCCTCATCGGAGTCGCGATCCATCCAGGTAAAGAAGCGCACCGTCAGCACAAGCAGAATGATCGACGCGCCGCCCAGCCACATCAGCAGCCCCGCGATCTGCTGATCTTCGATCGCCGGCAGATCGATGATGCGAGGCGCTGCCGCGTAGAACGGATACATCACGAAGTTCGCGAAGGTGATCAGCGCGCCGAGCACGGTCGGGATCAGCGACTGCGCGAAGAGGTAGAAGATCTGCCACGGCTCGCTCAGGCGCGGCAGCAGCGTCGAGGTGTTGAAGATCGGCCACCAGGTCAGCATTGCCGTGCCCATGAACAGCACATGCTCAAGGCTATGCACGGCCGGATCGCCCAGCGCGCGCTGGTAGAACGCCGGAACATGCCACAGCGCGAACACGATGTTGAAGAGCGCGAACGAGATAAACGGCGACAGCAGAAAGCGCGCGATCGGAAAAACGTATCTCACGCTCAGCACACGATCGATCAGCCAGGTCGGAATGCCCTTGAGCAGCAGCGGCGGCATGATCATCGTCACCAGCAGATGCTGCACCATATGCGCGCTGAACGAGTAGTAGTCGCTTAGCTCATGCAGCGGCCCTTGCAGTGAGCAAAACGCGATCAGCATCCCCAGCAAGAAATACGTTACCTGCCGTCGATCCACGCTCTCGGCCCAGCCGTAGCGGCTGCGCAGCGGACCGACCACATACAGATACAGCGCGCAGATCAGGATCACGCCCAGCGTGATCGGCGGCTCGATGATCCACCAGCTACCCTCGTGCGGCTCGAATGGATGCGCGATGATCGGTGTTAAGATCGAGATTGGAAACATGCGAATGCCTCAAAAACCGACACCCCGTCGCTCTTCTCCCACGCTAGGGGGCAAAAGCGACGGGGCGATAGAAATCAGGTAAGACCAGCGGACTACTCGGTCACGTCCTTCACGCCCGGCGCGTCGGTCACGTTCGATTGATCCTCCAGATACGAGTTGATATTCGTCGCGCCGCCCGCCGCCAGCAATTCCTCGGCCTGCTTGGCAGTATCGCTATCCGGCACTGTCACGCTGACCAGCGCCTGGCCTTCGCGCAGCGCCACGCCGTAGCGCTCGAACTGCTGGCTGGCTTCGTTTTCGGAGGAGTACAGGCCGATCAGCCCGCCGATGCCAGCGCCCATGCCGCCGAACATCGCCAGCAGCACGCCGGTGCCGATCACTGGACCGATGCCGGGGATCGCCAGCGTTGCCAGACCGGCCAGCACACCCGCGCCACTGCCGGCGATCGCGCCGGTTGCGGCATGAGCGACAGTCTCGCCCAGGCCCTCGGCCTCGGCGTCGTCGGTCTGCGTCGGATCGGCGACCGGCTCGTTCTGCGCCATGATCAGCGAGATCTGATCCTGCTCATAGCCCGCGACGCGCAGATTCGCGATCAGCTGCTCGGCAACCGCATCGCTATTGACCACACCGATCACATTTATATTGGGCATGTTTCTCCTCCTCCACTCTAGAAGAACAAACAAAGAACAAAGAACAGCACATCGATCTATTGGATTTATACCCGGTTGTTCTATGTTCCATTGTTCTTTGTTCTAAAGGACCACGCCACCAAGGCTGGCTTTATAGCCCCACAGCAGCAAGAACACAATCGCCATCAGCACCGCGATCGTGATCCCGGTCGAGAACAGCGTCGTGAACCAGCGGCTATCGAAGCGCAGATGCATATAGAACATCACCACCAGCACGCCTTTGAGCACCGAGAGCACGAGCAGCGTCGCGATCTCAACCCAGGTCGGCAGATTGATCGGCGGCTCGTCCAGGTAGCTGGCAAACACTTCGACCATGGTGATCACGAACAGCACAACAAAGATCTGAATATATACGCGGGCGCTGGACGGAGCGTGCGCATCGTGGTGCGGCGCTGCGACCTCGGCCTGGCTCGATGTCTGATTAGCCACCGTTTCGTCCTTTCATTCCTGTATCAGCAGCTTACTAAATGAGATAGATCAGCGTAAAGATCGCCACCCATACCAGGTCAACGAAATGCCAGTACAGACCAGCCATTTCTACCGTCAAGCTGTTGCGCGAACTGATCGCGCCGCGCAGCGACATGACCAGCACGATCGACAGCCACACTACACCGATAGCAACGTGCGTACCGTGGAAGCCGGTCATGGTAAAAAAGGTCGAGCCGAACAGGCTGGTCGTCCAGGTGACGGGCTTGCGGCCGGTGTCTTGAATCTGCGCGCCGGGATGCTCCTCCTGGAGATGCGGCAGCTCTTCTTCCAGGTGATGCTCGGCCACACCGATGCGCTCAACACGGCCGTCGGGCTCGGTGATCACAATCGTGTGAAAGCCCTCGCTCCACAGCTTGTTGAACTCGTAAGCCTGGCCGCTGAGAAACATCACGCCGAGCAGGATCGTCGCGCCAAGCCAGAGCCGAGTACCGCGCACATTGTCGGTCTCGACGGCATGAAGCGCCAGCACCATCGTCAAGCTGCTCATCAGCAGAATAAACGCCAGCACAGCCGTGAGCGTAATGCCCAGAAAATCCTGCGGCTCGGGACCGCCCAGCGCGATATTGCGCGGCTTCAACACCAGATAGGTCGAGATCAGCGCCGTGAAGAAGATCGCCTCGGAGCTGATAAACGTCCACAGACCAACTTTGCGGCTGTTCAATCCCAGCGACGTCGGAGGATGCCCACCGCCGCCGTGTCCGCCCGCAGCGTGCTCTTTCTGATCGTGGGCGACTGCTTGCGCCATACAAACCTCTTGTTATGCTACGCGCGTGGCCCATGAACATCGCCGACTCTTGAGCCACGCGCCGCGCTGATGCTCGTTAATCTTTGGCAGCTTCGCTGGCCAGACCGGCGATGCCGACCCACATGATCGAAAGGCCGATCACAATACCCCAGACACCACCGCTGTAGATATACAGCAGGCCATAGCCGGCCACCGTCAGGCCAAACGCCATCACGATCGGATAGAACGACGGCGGCGGCAGGTGAATGCCGTGTGAGTGCTCGTCCTCGTCGGTGCTGCCGGCCGCTTTCACATCGCGCGGCTCGGTGAAGTTATGCGCATCGCCGTACTTGAGATCCCAGACCGGACGGCGGCTACGGATCACCGGCAGCTTGTCGAAGTTATGCGCGGGCGGCGGCGAGGTAGCGGCCCACTCCAGCGTATGGCCGTCCCACGGATCGTCGCCGGCGATCTCGCCATTGCGCCGCGTGAGCACGACGTTCAGCAGGAAGATCGCGACCGACAGCGCGATGATCAGCGCGCCGATCGTCTCCATCAAGTTCCAGAACTCGAAGCCCATCCCGGCCTCGTAGGTCCAGGTGCGGCGCGGCTGGCCGATCATGCCCAGGTAGTGCATCGGCATAAAGGTAAGATTCATGCCGATGAACATCAGCCAGAACTGCCAGATGCCGAGCCGCTCGCTGAGCATACGCCCGAACATCTTGGGCCACCAGTAGAAGAACCCGGCGAAGAGTCCGAAGATCGCGCCGCCGAAGAGCACGTAGTGGAAGTGGCCCACCACGAAGTACGAGTCGGTGGTCTGGTAGTCGAGCGGCGGAATCGCCAGCATAACGCCCGTGATACCGCCGATCACGAAGAGAAAGATAAAGGCCGTGCCATAGTAGAGCGGCGTTTTAAAGTTCAGCGAGCCGCCCCACAGTGTCGCCAGCCAGTTGAAGATCTTCACGCCGGTCGGGATCGAGATCATCAAGCTGGTTGCCGAGAAGGCCGCGTTGGCCCACGGGCCCATGCCGACGGCGAACATATGGTGCGCCCACACGGTAAAGCCCAGGAAGCCGATCGCGACGCTGGAGTAGGCGATAAACGCGTAGCCGAAGATCGGCTTGCGCGAGAAGACCGGGAACACCTCGGAGATAATGCCGAAGGCCGGCAGGATCAGAATATACACCTCGGGATGGCCGAAGAACCAGAAAAGGTGCTGCCACAGCATCGGGTCGCCGCCGCGCTCCGGCAAGAAAAACGCCGTGCCGAAGTTGCGGTCGAAGTAGAGCAGGATCGACGCGACCGTGATGCTCGGAAACGCGAAGACGATCAAGAACGCCACGACTAGCTGCGCCCACACAAAGAGCGGCATGCGGTTGAACTTCATGCCGGGCGCGCGCAGGTTGAGGATCGTCACGATAAAGTTAACCGCGCCCAAGATCGAGGATATACCAAGAATATTGATGCCGATGATCCAGAAGTCCATCGCGTTGGTCTTGGGCAGCAGGCCGCCGTTGGCCGAGAGCGGCGCGTACGCAAACCAGCCGGCATCGGGCGGATTGCCGAGCAGGAACGAGCTGCTCAGAAAAATACCGCCGAACAGGAAGAGCCAGTAGCTCAGCGCGTTGAGCCGAGGATAGGCCATATCGTTGGCGCCGACCATTAGCGGCACGATAAAGTTGCCCAGACCGACGTTCAGCGGCATGATGGCCATAAAGACCATCGTCGTGCCGTGCATGGTAAACAGCTCGTTATAAACCTGTGGACTCAGAAAATTATTCTCGGGCTGCGCGAGTTGAATCCGGATCAGCAGCGCGTCGATGCCGCCCCAGACAAAGAACGCGATCGCCGTAAAAATATACAAAATGCCGATGCGCTTGTGATCGACGGTGGTGATCCATTCCCAGATCGAGGCCCACCTGCTTCGCTCACCAGCTCGCGGAACTGGTACGGCGGTCGTTGCCATATGCACTCCTTTAGATCTAGATAGAGCGTTCCTGCTGCCCGCTACTTCAACGATTCCAAATACGCGGTCAGAGCTTCAATTTCGTCGTCTCGCAGCGTTCCCAGCTTAATCGCCGTTCCCATCACATTGTCTGGCTTAACCTCGTTGGGATCGCGCAGCCAGCGGCGCATGTTCTCAGGTGTATTCTCAAGCCAGCCGGCCACAATATGCTGGCGGCTGCCGACATGCGTCAGATCGGGGCCGACCCGTGAGACCGCGCCGGGATAGCCGTTGATCGCGTGGCAGCCAACGCAGCCTTTCTGCTGGAAGAGCTGGTAGCCCTGCGCCTCAAGGCTGGTCGGCTGAGCCTGCGGCGTGGTTGTCTCGGGCGCGTTGGCGGTCGCGGCCACCGTCGCCGCCGTTGTCGCCGCAACCTCGTCGCCGGTCGCCGCCTCGCCGGTCACCGTCGCCGCAACGGTCGCTCCCGTCGCCGGTGCGCTGGCCGCCGGCTGCTGTACCCCTGCCGGAGCCGCCGCCGCTGCCGCCTGCTGCGTCAGCCAGCTATCAAACTCGGCCTGTGGCTGCACCACAACATGGAAGGCCATCATCGCGTGGGTGCCGCCGCAGAACTCGGCGCAGTGGCCGCGCACGATGACCTGCTGCTCGGAGAGTGGCCGGATCACCAGCTTGTTCTCGTGGCCCGGGATCAGGTCGGTCTTGCCCGACAGGCGCGGCGCCCAGAACGAGTGGATCACGTCGGCCGAGCGCAGGTTCAGCACGACGTCGCGATTGGCCGGGATATGCAGCTCGTTGGCAGTGATGACATTCCCCTCGGGATACTGAAACTCCCACCACCACTGGTGCCCGATCACGGTCACCGTCAGCGGATTCTCAGGCACTCGATCCAGATTCGCCTGTGTGCGGAACGTCAGCACGGCGATCACCAGCACCAGGATCGCCGGCGCAATCGTCCAGGCCAGCTCGATCGGCAAGTTGCCGTGCAGCTGAACCGGTATGCCGTCGTTTGGCCGTCGCCGGAAGCGAATGATCGACCAGATCAGCAGGCCCTCGACGATCACGAACACGCCGATCGCCATCCAGAAGATTGGCTGGAACAGGGTGTAGATCTGGCTACTTTCATACCCATCAGTCGCGAACGTGGTCAGTGGCGTGTTGATACCCAACGGGTCTTCGCCCGTACCGCAGCTTACCAGAAACAGCGCCGCGATCACCACAATACTGAGGGAACGAAAGGAGCGTTTGTACAAGAACGGCATTCTATCTCCTCACAGCTACGAAAAAGGACCTACCAGAACACAAAAAAAGAGCACAACACCGCACAACGCGATGGAGCACGCCACTTACTATTTAGCTGATCGTACTCACGCTGTGGAGGCGCGGAGAGCTGAGCCACCCAACTCGGTGAGTGTTACGGCTATTATACGCAAGACGCTGCTACCGTCAATCCGAACCTCGCGCAGAAACGCCTACAAGCACCGCCCGAGATCGGGTAGGCTATCGATCCGATAGATGTAGGAGCCATCGCACTTAAAGCCCGACAGCCAGGCCCGCAGCATGTAAAACATTTCGGCTCGTCGCGGGAACCTGCGGGCAAACTAAGGAACACGGAAAACAAACGAACAAATGATTAGGATGCTTTTGTTCTCTGGTTCCTTGTTCGTGGCCCTCATCCCCGCCTCGCTGTGCTCGGCACCCCCTCTCCCGGTGCGACAGGCGAGGGGGAATGGTGGTACTCCTCTGTTCTTTGTTCGTTTGTTCGTTTGTTCTTTTGTTCTTTTGTTCGTTCGGTTCTTGGTTCTTGGTCCTGAGTTCTTCCCTTAGTACCGCGTCCTGCAAGGCAGAAGAGCAGACCACAGGCGGTACATTCCCCAGGCCCGGCGTTCTAGCGTGAGCAGTGACATGTGCTATACTGAGCGAGCTACCAGATGTAGGACATCACCCAGCGTATGGAACGATCCTTTGCCCAACCTATCGATCTGACCTGTGTCACCTGTGGACAGCCGTTCAGCGCCGACATTTGGCTGATTGTGGAGGCAAAGGAGCGCCCAGACCTGGTGGCGCGGATCGACGACGAGAGCATTCACGTTGCCAATTGTCCTCACTGTGGCACGCCGCATCTTGTAGAAGCGCCGCTGCTTGTCCATGATAGCGCCGCCCAGACGCTGATCTTTTCCCCCCAAGAACATCGTACGACGGCAGAATCCCAGGAGGCCGCGCAGCAGCTCGGCCAGTTCCTGATCAGCAGAATCCCGGTCGCCGAGCGCCGGCCCTATCTTGCTACCGCGCAGATCGTGAGCGGCAAGGAAGAGCTGCGCCGCGTGCTGGCCGGTGCCGCTGTGGAGCAAGACGAGCTATCGGTTGCGCTGCGAGCGCTGATGGCAGCGCAGAGCGCCGAAAGCGTTCGTGCTGTCGGGCAGGCACACCCGGTGCTCGGCACGCAGGACGCCCTGGATCAGCTCACGGCCTACGTTCACCAGCTGCGGCAGGACAACCATCTCGCAACGGCGGACGCGCTCGACCAGCGCCTCAAGCTGCTGCGCGAACGTCCTAGCCCGGCCTTGCAGTTGATTCAAGCCTTGCTCGACGCAGCCTCGCCTGAGGAGCGCCAGCAGATTTTGCAGCAGCGCGCCCACGAGATCCCCGGCGACGCACCCACCGTGCTGGAAGCGTTAGCCGAACAGGCGCAGCGTCGGCAGCTCGACGCTGTTGCGCGCGATCTGCGTGTTCTTCGTACAGAAATTCTCAGGCAGCTGGAGCAGTCATCCTAGCGCTCCACGCGCCTTTTCAAGGAGACGATCATGGATTCGACCACCGTACGTACCCGGCTTCGCAGCGAAGTTCAGGCCTTCGTTCGTCTCTACCACGCCATGGAGGGAACGGCGATCGGGCTGGCCTCGGTTTCGCTTGACGGGCTGGATCAAAGCTGGCGCGATCGCGTGCAGCGCATCCGGGCGCTGCCCCGTGAGGCGCCGCGCCGCAAACATATGATCGAGGCGCTGATTAAGCTGATCGAGCAGACGCTGTGGAAGCAGCGCCCCAACCTTGAGCGACTTCAGGAGTTCGACGCGGCGCTGGCGAGCGAGGCGCTGACGATCGCGCGGCGTGGCGAGGCCACTCAAGGCTCGGCAGACCAGAGCGCCTAGTGCGCTGATTCGTCGTTGCAGAGCCGCTCCAGGCAGACTTTCAACAGCACCAGATCCGCTTCAGCTAAAGGTAGGACACCAGCGCAGACCTGCATCCGATGAGTGGAGGTTGGCGTGTAGGACTAGCGTATCTTGAGCCACCACGGCGATCTACGGTATCGTACGGGAGCTACCACGATCGTAGCTTCTTGGCCCTGGTAGGTCGCACCGAACTTACCACCGTTGCACAACGTCCCGATATAAGGAGTTCGGAAGGCTATGCTCAAGCCTGTTCTGCCCCTCGCTGATGCCCGCGCCCAGGCGCTGGACCTCAGCCTGAGCGATGTCGTAGAAGGCATTCTCGATGTCGTCGCCCGCTTATTCCACACGCGTCTAGCCGTCGTCGCCCGCATCGAAAGCACCACCTACACCGTGATGTCCGTCGTCGATCAGCACCACACGCTGCGGCCCGGACAGATCTACCCGCTGCATGACACATTCTGCATGCATATGCTTGAGCAGGGCCAGCCGCTCTGCATCAGCGACATCACCCAGGCGCCGATGCCGTTTCGGTTCTTGCCCAACCGGCTGGAGCTGAACATTCGCTCCTATATCGGCGTGCCGCTGTACATGGCCGATGGTCGCGTCTTTGGCTCGCTGTGGGCGGCCGATCCCAGCGTGCGGATGTTTAGCGAGCAAGATGTGTCTATGCTCCAGCTTTTTGCGCGGCTGCTGCGCTATGAGCTGGATCACGATGCGCAAACCCGGCATCTGGAGCGCATCGAGCAGGTCAAGTCGATGCATACCAGCATCGATCAGCTGACCGGCCTCCTGGCGCGCGACAGCTTCGAGGCGGCGCTGGCTAAGGAAGAGGTGCGCTGGGCGCGTCATCAAAATTTCTACGCAGTCTCGGTGCTGTCGATCGCGCAGCATGAGCCGGCGCAGGATGCCGCCAGCGTGCAGCGCGGCGAAACGCTGCGCCAGGGCCTGGCCGATATTCTGATGCGCTCGTCACGGCTGGTCGACTATTGCGCACGCATCGACGACGATGAGTTTGCCGTGCTGTTTGCCGATACGACCAGTGATGGCGTGCAGGTCTGGCGCTCCCGGATCGAGGCAGCGATCACGGCCTGGAATCGGGTTCATGCCGCGCGCGGCCTGGCCTTGAACATCAGCATGGGCATCGCCGACTGCTACGACCTGCACGACGGCAGCGATCAGAGCGCGACCGTGCTTGAACTGGCTCAGCAGCGCATGTATCGCGATCAAGTGCAGCAGAGCGAGGAGCCGCAGAGCGAAGACTAAGCGTTTGTAGCAGAACATCGCGGACGATGTAGATGGTGGTCAATCCTTCGTCACCTGTACATTAGTATTAAGTCCTTTGACGCCGATCAGCAAAGTGTGGTACGCTAGCAGCAGAAGCGATTTTCGGGGCAGGGTGTAATTCCCGACCGGCGGTGATGTTCGCGGCGTAGATCCTCGGATCTGCCCGTCAGCTCAGCCCGCGACCCGTCTCGTCCTGGCGACGAGCGGTGGATCTGGTGCGAGACCAGGGCCGACAGTATAGTCTGGATGGTAGAAGATCGCGTAGCATGTGCGTGCCCACTTGCAGGGAAGGTGTATCCATCCCCAGGTGTGGCACCAGCAGCGCTATGCCAAGTAGCCCCGAAGGTCAATCGACCTTCGGGGCTTTGCTGTTTGGTATGCGAAAAAGTGAAGTCATGATCCAACGTCCCGCGCTTGGACGGCAGACATTGCCATCCACGCACATTCCCCGGCTCGCAGAAACAGCGAAGACCGGTGAACCGCGAGACGTCCTTCCGCCGCCACGACGAAGCCGTCAAGCGCCGAACCAGGTGGTCACACTCCTGATCTCCGGCCTGCTGCTGCTTGCCGTGTGGCAAACCGTCGCCGCGCTCACCGATTACCCGGTCTGGCTGCTGCCCGGGCCACAAGATGTGCTGGCCCGCTTCGGCGAGGCGCTGGCCGACGGCACGCTCCTGCAACATGCCATACCGACCTTGATCGAATCGGTTGGCGGCTTTGCGCTGGCGCTGCTGACCGCCTCGACCTTGGGCTATGTCGTCGCGCACTCCCGGACGATCGAGCGCTGGATCGCGCCCTACGTCGCAGCGATCCAGGCGATTCCGGTGATCGCCGTCGCGCCGCTGATCATCATCTGGTTCGGCTACAGCTCGGACATCATGCGCAACATCATCGTCGCGGCGATCGTGGTCTTCTTCCCGATTTTCAGCAGCACGCTGACTGCGATCCGCGACATTCCGCGCGAGCTGCGCGAGGTAGGTCTGGTCGAGGGCGCTACGCCCTGGCAGCGGCTGCGCTACATCGAGGTGCCGCTCGCTCTGCCGATTCTGTTCAGCGGCTTTCGCACCAGCCTGGCCTATGCCACCACCGGCGCGGTCGTCGGCGAGTTTATCGGCTCGCGCTACGGCCTGGGCGCGCTGATCAATGTCGCGCGCGGCTTCTTCGATACGCCGCTGATCTTTGTGGCGCTGATCTGCCTCGGCGCGATCACGCTGCTGTTTTATACCTTGCTGATCGCGCTTGAGCGGCTGCTGCTGCCCTGGCGCGAACAGATGTAAAGCTCAGAAATCGCTTCCCACCACATTATCAAACTCTGTGAGCGGGTGCTCTTTAGCAATGCCGGCTAAAAGAGCACCGATCTTCGGGGCGTGTTCGGTAGCGCTGCGGCTGCCTGAACCCCTGCATTCCATTTCGAAAGGCTTACTATGCGCCGCTGGATTATTCTGCTGGCTACCGCGCTGATCACGCTCAGCGCGTGCGGCACTCCACAAACTGCCGCATCCAACACCTCGATCAATATCGCGATGGGCTATATCCCGGATGTGCAGTTCGCGCCGTTTTATGTCGCGCAGGCCAAAGGCTACTACACCGAGGAAGGTCTGACCGTGACGATTAATCAGAACGATATTCGTGACGCGCTGGTCCAGGTTGGTCAGGGCCAGCTTCAGTTCGCCAATGCCAGCGGCGACGAGATCCTGCTGGCGCGCGCGCAGTCGATCCCGATCAAAATGGTCTTTCAAACCTTTCAGCAGTTTCCGATCGCGATCTTCTCCAAACAGAGCGCGGGCATCGCCAAGCCGGCCGATCTACGCGGCAAAACAATCGGCGTGCCCGGCCAGTTCGGCGCGACCTTTATCGGGCTGAAGGGCGTGCTCTACGCCGAGAAGATTCCCGAGCAGGACGTGCGCATCAGCGAGATCGGTTTTACCCAGGCGGCCGCCGTGCGCGAAGATAAGGTCGAGGCGGCGGTCGGCTACTTCAATAACGAGCCGCTCGTGCTCCAGAATGAGGGCACGCCGGTGAATGTGATTCGAGTCGCGGATTATATCTCACTGGTCAGCAACGGCATCGTGACCTCGGAGAAGATGATCGCCGAGCAGCCCGAGACAGTGCGCAAATTCCTGCGCGCGACCGGACGCGGCCTTCAGGACACGCTTGATAATCCCGATGAGGCGTTCAAACTGTCGCTCCAGTTCATCCCTGAGCTGACCGCCGAGCGGCAGCCGCAGGAGCTGAACAAGCTCAAAGAAACGCTGTCGCTGTGGCGCTCGGCGGCGAGCGATGCCAACGGCCTGGGCTACTCCGACCCGCAGGCATGGCAGACGACCTATCGTTTTCTGCGCGATAGCGAGCTGCTGCGGCGCGATCTCAACGTCGAGGAGGCGTTCACCAACGATCTGCGCAAGTAGGTTGCAAGGAGCTTGTGCTTGTTTCGCCGCCGAAGATCCGTTACAGTTAGCAACAGTTCGCGTTATAGGAGCTGTGCATGATCGACGATGCGGCGCACAAGCACGAGTCATCCCAATCTGGGGTACGTGTGCTGGTGGCGCTCGGAATCAATCCCAATAGTCAGCGGCTGTTGATGACCGCCGCCCGGCTGGCCGAAGGCTTAAACGGCCAACTCTTCGTGATTCATATCCAGCCGCCCGGCTCGGTGACGACGCTCTACGAGGCGAACCGGTCGCGCTATCTCGACAAGGCCCGCGAGCTGGGAGCGCAGGTCGATATCGTCAAAGGGCAAGACGTCGCGACGACGCTGGTCAACTACGCGCAGACCCACCAGATGACACATCTGGTGCTGGGCCAGTCGGATGTGAGCCGCTGGCGCGAGATCACTCGCGGCTCGGTGATCAACCGCATCCTGCGCATGATCCTGAGCCGCCAGGTGCCGGTCGATCTGTATATCGTCACGGCCAGCAGTTTGTTCTAAAACCCGGGTGGCAGCCGCGCCGCGCCGCGCCAAAGATTTGACAGCGCGCCTAAGAAACACTATAATACTCCCTTAGCAACGCTGTTCCCATATGGAGGGTGGACGCCACTCTCCATTCTTGTTGTCTTAAGTTTGTTTGATAAAGGAGCTAAAGCGTGTACGCAGTAATTCGTGACCGCGGCGCGCAGTATCGCGTAGAAGAGGGTCAGACGCTGGATGTGGCTTTGATGGATGCAGAGCCCGGCACCCAGATCACCCTTGACGAGGTACTTCTGGTCGGCGGCACCGATGACCCCAAAGTTGGTGCGCCGCTCGTCGCCAACGCCAGCGTGGTCGCAGAAGTCGTCGGCGAAGCACGTGGTGAAAAGATCGTTGTCTTCAAGTACAAGCGCAAGAAGCGCTACCGCCGCCGCACCGGCCATCGCCAGGATTATACGCGGCTGGCAATCAAAGAGATCCGGGCGTAACCAGCAGGCGTTGGGCGCGGAGACGCGCCGGTTGTTTGCCTGTGGCTGAGGAAAGGAATAAGCAATGGCACATAAAAAAGGCGTTGGTAGCTCACGCAACGGTCGTGATAGCAAGCCAAAAATGCGCGGTGTGAAGCAGTACGGCGGTCAGGTCGTCAAGCCGGGTATGATCATTGTGCGCCAGTGCGGCACCAAGATTCGCCCCGGCAACAACGTCGGGATGGGCCGCGACTACACGCTTTACTCGCTGATCGATGGCGTTGTCACGTTTGAACATCACTCACAGACCCAGAAGAAAGTCAGCGTGTATCCAGTTGCTGCGGCGGAGCAGACGGAAGTCGTCGCCTAAGCAGCAGGTCACACGCAACATAACGCTCCACGCAGCGGCTCGGCCGTCTGCGCTGAGGAGGAAGTCATGAAGCAGGGAATTCACCCTAAATACGAAGAAACAACCGTTACGTGCGCCTGTGGCAATGTCTTTACCACCCGCTCGACCCGCCAGAACCTGCGCGTCGACGTGTGCTCGAACTGCCACCCGTTCTACACCGGCGAGCAGCGCATCGTCGATACGGCGGGCCAGGTCGACCGGTTCATGCGCCGCTTGCAGACGGCTCAGAACAAGCAGGCCGCTGCCGCGCAGAGCCGCAAGCCGCAGGAAGCGCCCAAGAAGCGCTCCCTGTATCAGGAAGTCTTCGGCGAGGACGAGCAGGCCGCAGAGTAAGTTTTAATTAGACAGATCGAAGGGCAGCGCGAGATGCGTTGCCCTTTTCCTTTGTCCATCTACATATCAGCGCCCCGCTGGCAATGTTTGAGGAGTTAAACCATGCTTGAAGGATCAGCCGGTAGCATTGAGGTAATCTGCGGCTCGATGTTCAGTGGCAAGACCGAAGAATTGATCCGGCGGATCAAGCGTGCCCAGATCGCTCGGAAACAGGTTCAGGTGTTTAAGCCCTTGATCGACACGCGCTACAGCACCGAAGAAGTCGCCTCGCACGATGGCGTTCGCGCTCAAGCGATTCCTGTGGCTACCGCTACCGAGATCGCCGATCTGGTTCAGCCGGACGCGCATGTAATCGCGATCGACGAGATCCAGTTCTTTGATAACGCGGTCGTGCAGCTCTGCGAGAAGCTGGCCAGCGACGGCAAGCGGGTGATCGTGGCGGGGCTCGACCAGGATTTTCGCGGCGAGCCGTTCGGTCCGATTCCTCAGCTGATGGCTAAGGCGGAGGACGTGGCCAAGCTCCACGCGATCTGTGTCGTCTGCGGCACGGCGGCTAGCCGCACCCAGCGCCTGATCGATGGCCGGCCGGCGTCCTACAACGATCCAGTGATCCTGGTTGGGGCGCAAGAAGCCTACGAGGCACGCTGCCGGCATCATCACGAGGTACCACGCTAGAGATTTCAAGCAGGCCTCACCCCTTCACCCCCTTGCCCGTGCTCAGCCGGGCTTCCGCCTTCACGGCCGCAGGCGAGGGGGAAGACAATACTTGCTTTGGTTCTAGGTTCTAGGTTCTCCTTTTGTGCTCGATACCGAAATTAGTTGACTTATAAACCGTATATAAGTTGACAAAGGGTTTTGAGGCTATAGAAAGCCTCAAAACCCTTTGTGTAAAGCATTTCCACAAGCGAACTGTGTCCACGAAGATGATCTGGTTTTCAGACCATCCTTCATCTTTATGTAAAGATAGAAATATGGCTGCAAATAGCTATAAAATTGAATCGTCAGGACGTTCGTGAGTGGGGAGTGCTACGTTTTGATCAGATTCTACTCTAGTCCCTGGCATCTCCATAAAAACACTGAACAAAAACTCTTGACACTACTTAATCCTTGTGTATCCATCACTCTCACG
>DASWTQ010000582.1:0-5976 GCA_036402055.1 Herpetosiphonaceae bacterium | reverse complement strand
TGTATCACCAGCACCTTAGCCACTCCCCCATCAATCGCTTGTCCATCGAGATATTCGCCATTTGGACAGCGCACCGCACCTGGCTGCGCACCGAGTGGGAGGGCGTCGGCAACGAGGGCAAGGTGGGTTTCTAAAGCGATGACATCCATGGAACGCAGGGCA
Source organism: Herpetosiphonaceae bacterium (assembly GCA_036402055.1). Taxonomy (GTDB): domain Bacteria; phylum Chloroflexota; class Chloroflexia; order Chloroflexales; family Kallotenuaceae; genus LB3-1. The sequence goes on along the minus strand of DASWTQ010000582.1, from coordinate 5,814 downwards.
CGGACGATGGTTGACTCGCTCGACAGGCGCGGCGCGAGCGGACACAGATGGGACTGGAGCATGGCCGCATGGAGGGAGACCCACTGGGCAATGGCGTGCGGGGTCGCGCAGCCGGCAGCAAGCGCAGCACTACTGACCGTAAGGATCAGGCACCAATCATGCCGTTTCCCACGGGCATGGCGGGGATCAGGCAGCTGGCTGAGGAGGTCGACAAACGTGGTATCCTGCGCGGCATCCATCGAGTACCTCCGAGTGAGTTTGGTCGCTCACACGGGATCGTACTCGATGGACTTAACTTTGACATAGCCCTGTGGGGGGCGCAGCGCACCACCCACGCTGATCCATAGGTGCCGGGTTCAGCTGCGTGCGATTCGGAGCGACGCTGGGAGGATCGATGACACGACAACGCTCCACACGTCCACCCCTGGATGCGTTGCGGCTCGGGTTAATGTCCACTGAGGGCCAGCAGCCGCTGCGCATCGCCGGCGACGGGGCGCTGGTGCGGCTCCCGGATGGCACGCTCGGCGTGGTTTCGACCTTGGGGCAAGCGAGCAAGCAGCTGCATGTGCTGACGGAGCAGGGCACCGTGCGGGTCGATGGCGATCAGGTGGTGCAGATTTTGGCCCATCCGGTGCTGGCGGCCAAGCTCCTCATCCAGCTGGCCCAGACCGTCAGCGCGCTGGATCAAACGGACGGAGCCTAATGCTGCAACGACTGGTGCGTGCCACTCCACGATCCAGGCGTGATAGAGGCGTGGGCAGTGGCGCTGCATCTTTCCATGCGCAGCGTGTCTCACAACCTCTAAAATTTCATGAGAATGGTATTTTGAAACATCGAATGAGACTCGTCACCGCGTGAGTCACAAAACGTATACTTTCTGAGACACCCCCACGCATCGGACGGTGCTGCCACGCCGAGGCGCGCTCACTCCCTAGGGTCGCGCTCGACGAGCGCCCCGGTTTCGGCATCCACGTAGTAGATCACGCTGTCCCGCTCTCCGTCATACCTGATAGCCCAGGTGGGTTCTGACCGCCAGGATCGCCCCTCGGGCACGTCCAAGCCCATGGCTGCACTGGTGCTCCCAGGCGGCGGTAGCGCCTGCTGCGCACGCTCCCAGGTCAGCGCGTACACCTCCTGCGGACCGATGCGGGCGCGCCAAGCGCTCCTGTCCATCAGGGGCGGGTGGCCCGCCGACGGACCACCGCTTCCACGACCACGTCCGCGCCTGGGTGTCAATGGTCAACTGGTCGGTCGGATACTCACCGCGACCGGGGATGGGGGTAGGGTCCGCATAGTACATCTGCACCGTGAGGGGCAGCGGACCGAGGGCCGGGTTGGGCGTTCCCTCCATGAGCCACACCTGCACGGATTGAATGCGGTAGTCTGGGGTCCGCTGGTCGGCAGCGGCGCGGCCCAGAGTTTGGATCTCGCTCCAGGTGAGCGGGCCGCACGTCACCCACGCGCACCGCTGCCGGAAGATGGACACGCTGCCATAATACAGGCCAACGCTGACTAGGGGAACCAAGACCAGGCTGAGGAGGAGGGTCCGCCGACGTTTCGACATGCGACATCCTTTCGCTGAGAGTCTCCACGCAGGGGGGCACCTACTATTAATCCGTTGCCCAGGCGTTTTTCAACACGCAGGCGGCTTATCGTTACTGTTGCTTAGTGCTGCGCTTGCAATCGGCACAATACCAATCGAGGATGTGGGTCGTTTCCCCACGGCGGCGCGGCTGGAGCAGCCCACACACCCAGATCCCGCCGCAGCGGCACGGCTGGGCGAGCCCCAGCGCGTCCTTGAGCCGTTGGTACCAAAAATCCGCAATAGAGTGCGGGCGCTTGGGAATGCTAGCGGTGTTACAGCGGAGCGTCCAGGCGCGCATCTGCTCCTCGTCCGTTAGCTCGGCGCACACCTCCATATAGAGATCCGTGGAGGCGAACGCCTGCGCCTGGGCGGCGCTCATGCTGGCCGCCAGGGCCTCGCGGCATGCCGCTTGGAGCGCCAGGTGTCGCTCGGCGGTCCAGCGCTCGGCAACCTGCTCAAAGATCCCGGCGTGGTGCAACAACGGGTATTTCTGTTCCAGCTTCCAATTCTTTGTCGCGGCCTGGCGCTCAGCGTTGATCTGCGGGTCAATCTGCATCGTGTCCTCGTCGCTGTTCCTATGCGACCAGCAGCTCCAGCGGGCGCGGCGCTGGCTGCTCCTGAGCCGTGAGCTGGTCTAAAAATCGCTGGGCCTCGCGCCAGTCGTTGGGGTTGCGGCCCTGCTTGCGAGCGGCATAGCTCCACGCGAGCGAGTCGGCGCTCCACAGGGCAGCCCGGACCTCGGCGCTGGCCAGCGCGATGAGCTTGCAGCCAAAGCCGTGCAGCCGCAGATCCGGGCGCTCGGCCTTGATGGCTCGCAACACGGCCGCGATCTCGCGGGGGTGGCCGTTGCGCTTGCACACGCTCCCAACGCCGACCCAGGCCCCGAACACCAAGCGATCGCCATAGGCACGCTGGTGATCCACATAGTGCTCGGGCAGTGCACCCTGGAGGGGTTGGACCGGTAGGTTCAGTGTTCTACCACCACGCGGCCGCATCAGCGCGTGGGTTATCGGACACCAATAGCCGTCCAGTCTGCCGTTTAAGACCGTTCCCTCGTGTGGAGTTTGTGGTTGAGACCACGGGTCTCCCCATACAGGACCTTTAAGCCTATAGACGGCCTCTGCTTCTGTCCGATACACTAGCAACGAACGCATGGCCTCCTTTTCCACGGGTGTCCACGTCGCTGGCGCGCATGCCGGATAGGGTCTGCTGCTCCCGGCGGGTGACGTAGCACCGCTGGATGACCCTGTTGCTCACTTCCTTCTCACATGCTTCGGTGACACGGATCGCTCCAGTGGCGCGGACCTCAGACGTGTCTCGGGCGCTGGCGCACCAGAAAGGAGATTGCCTGTCAAGCACACCCGCCACATCGTCGTGCGACGAGCGGACATTCCTGGTCGCTCATGCATCCCCTTCTCGTGAAGACATCGTCCCATGCCTGGGAGCCGGGAGGTGCCCTGCTGCCAGGGGGACCCAAGGAGTTGAACCCCATGAATCCCTGCATCAATCGTGGACTGCTGGTTGTGATCATCACCGTGTTGTTCCTGAGTATCACCGGATCGCGAACTGCACACGCGGTGGTGGTCGCGGTCGACCCCACCTTCACCCCCGGCACGGGTGCGAATGACCGGGTGCTGGCACTGGCGCTGCAACCGGACGGCAAAGTGCTGCTTGGCGGTGCGTTTACGAGCGTTGGTGGCACGGCGCGCAACCGCATTGCCCGCCTCAATGCCGATGGCTCGCTCGACACATCCTTCACCCCCGGCACCGGCGCGAATAGCACCGTGTGGGCGCTGGCACTGCAACCGGACGGCAAAGTGCTCCTCGGGGGCGATTTCTGGACCGTGAACGGCACCGCGCGCAATGGCATTGCCCGCCTCAATACCGATGGCTCGCTTGATACAAGCTTCACCCCCATCCCTGGCGTGAATAGCTTCGTGAATGCGCTGGCGCTCCAGCCAGACGGCAAGGTCCTGCTGGGAGGCATGTTCACGAGCATTGGTGGCACGGTGCGCAACAACATCGCCCGCCTCAACGCCGACGGTTCGCTCGACACATCCTTCGACCCCGGCACGGGTGTAGATAGCTTCGTGCATGCGCTGGCGCTGCAACCGGACGGCAAAGTGCTGCTCGGCGGTGCGTTTACGAGCGTTGGTGGCACGGCGCGCAGTCGCATTGCCCGCCTCAACGCCGATGGATCGCTTGACATCAGCTTCAACCCCGGCGCGAATAGTACCGTGCGTACACTCGGGGTGCAGCTAGACGGCAAGGTGCTGCTGGGGGGCGATTTCACGAGCGTTGGTGGCACGGCGCGCAGCCGGATCGCCCGCCTCAACGTGAACGGCGCGCTTGACACGAGCTTCGACCCTGGCGCTGGCGCGAATAGCGCTGTGTATGCGTTGGGGCTGCAACCGGATGGCAAGGTGCTGCTGGGCGGCATATTCTCACTCGTTGGCGGCACAGCGCGCAGCCGGATCGCCCGCCTCAACGTGAACGGCGCGCTTGACACGAGCTTCGACCCTGGCGCTGGCGCGAATAGCACCGTGTGGGCGCTAGGGCAGCAGGCGGACGGGAAGGTGCTGCTGGGCGGCGCGTTCACGAGTATTGGCGGCACAGCGCGCAGCCGCATTGCTCGGCTCAACGCCGTCGCAGCATAACCTCCTGGGGTTCGGCAGCCCGCATGTGTGGACGTGGGCAGCACGCTGGCGCAGATACATCCCAAGCTCCCAGCAGCGGGCGATGGCGCGGCGCCGTCGCGCCACGGCAGCGCTGTACCCTTCGGCGGTGGCCGCACGGGTCACCCATCGAAACAACACTCCATCGGCGGCTCTGGGCAGCAGCGCGATCGTTGCGCTTGTCACTAAGTAAAGTATAGATGTAGAAAAACTACACTGGCAAACTTTACTGAACTGGTCCTTCTGACCCAGCACGATCACCGTCTTGGTCGTGCACTTGCTGGGCAACCCCCGGTAAAACCAGTGACAAATACTGTTCAGAGGGTACATATTCCGAGTACGAGACCGCTGAAGTGGCACAACTTGACCTTCTTCAGTAACGTTTGCTGTTGTAGTTTTCAAAACCCCCACCACTATGCTGAGGCAGCCTGCTCATGGCGAGCAGGCTGCCTGCTGTTCGCTCCACAGCATGATGTGGCTTAGTATGGATCGCGGCAGGTAATACTGCTTGTACGCTCCACTTGCGCGCCTGCGCTATCCGTCACAACGACCTTGACTCTCACGAGCACCCCGGTCGCACACCATGCATCGTAGTACGGCTCGCCCTGGTAGACCAAAAAATAGCCGGAGAGCCGATCGTATTCATACCAATGGTAGGTATAACTCGGGCTGCCTCCCGACACGAAGACTATACAGGAAAAGTTGCCCACGGTCGGGCTCCCCGACGTTTGTTCGCACGACAGGAGCGCGCTCAGCGTGGAGGCACGCGCGGGCATACTGATAGAGAGGGTCGCGACGACGAGCAGGAGCAGGACGAACAGACGCTTGAACATACAATCCTCCGCAATGAAGAGAGATCTGGGGGGAACGGTCGGCCCGCGATCGCGGGCGAGGTGATCCGCGCATCCATGGAACGGATATCCCGCACCCGTGGACGTGGCGGGAGCCGAAGCACTAGCCGCTGCACCTCCTTATCTCGCTGGTACCCGTGCCAGCGCCGAGTCAGGTGCTGCTCCGCGCCGCGCGACCCAGGCGTGGCGCACCCTGGTCCCGTGCCGCACGGAGCGCGTCGACGAGCAGCTCAAGCTGCGTGGTTTTCACAAGATAGCGGGCCGCCCTGGCCTGCGCGCCGGGGCGGCCCGCCGCCGCGTCATCGCCGCCCGACATCAGGACAATCTGCACCTCAGGATAAGCGACGCGCAGCCGCTGGGTCGTGGCGCTCCTGTCCAGCAGCGGCATCTGCCCATCCATCAGCACCACATCCGGCTGGACCTGCGCCACCACCTCCAGCGCCTCCAGGCCAGTGGCGGCTTCGCCGACGACCGCGACCTCGGGGTGTCGGTTCAGCAGGTGGCCGGTGATCCAGCGGAAATCCGGGTGATCATCGACCAGCACGACGCGGATCATCACGGTCCTCCTCTCGCAGACGGACGCAGCGGTCTGCCGCCTGACCGCTGGTGTCGGGGCAGATGCCCGTGGGGGCAGTAGACCACAGCGCGGCCCGCGTGCGGGATCGGTCACCGATCCAAAAACCGATCCAGTTAAGATAGCGTT
>DASWTQ010000581.1:0-19006 GCA_036402055.1 Herpetosiphonaceae bacterium | reverse complement strand
GCCGTCAGCCTCACGCCCGATCAGGTCGATCTGCGCCGACAGGTAGATCGCGCCCTCGGGAGCCATGCAGTCCACGGGCAAACCTTCGGCACGCATCGACTGAAAGCCCTCGTACAGCGCGTTGAGCCGGTGCTGAACCTCGGTCTTCATCTGCGCGTGATACTCCTGGATCGTCTCGGCGTCGTTGAGCAGCTCGGCGGTGGCAACCTGAACCGGCTTGGGTGCCCAGGCTCCGATATGCGCGATGATGTCCTTGAGCGGCCCTGCGACCACGGGCGGCGCGATCGTCCAGCCGACGCGCAGGCCGGTCGCGGCAAAGCCCTTGGAGATGCCGTCCACGAAGATTGTGTAGTTTGCCATCTCCGGCGCGACTTCCAGCGGCGTGTAGTGCCGAGCCTCGCCGAAGGTCAGCATCCAGTAGATCTGATCAAAAAGCAGATAAACGGCCGGGCGTCCCTGCTCGGTGCGGCGCTTGTTCTCCTCAAGGATGACCTCGCAGATCGCGCGCAGCCGATCCTCCTCGATCACGGTACCCGTCGGATTGAGCGGGCTGTTCAAACAGACCAGCCGCGCCTCGCCGATATGCGCCGCGATCTCTTCGGCTGTGGGCAAAAAGCCTTCTTCGCGCCGGGTGGCAATCTCGATCGGAACCGCGCCGACGAGATGGCTGTAGTGGTTGTTGTTCCAGGAGGGCAGTGGATAGATTACTTTGTCGCCGGGGTTGAGCAGCGCGCGGTAGGTGGCATAGATGCCGGGCCGGCCGCCGCTCTGCACCACGATCGACGACAGCGGATAGTCCAGGCCAAGCTCGCGGGCATACAGCCGCTGGATCGCCTGCCGTAGCTCCAGCACGCCGTCGGATGGCGGGTAGTTGGTGTGGCCGGCCTGAAGCGCGCTGATCGAGGCATCCGTGAGCGCCTGGGGAATCGGAAACTCCTTCGGGCTGAAATCGCCGACCGTCAAATTGAGCACCGGCTTGCCGGCACCCTGCATCGTACGAATATCGCCCGCAATCTTGAGGATCTCCGAGCCCACCAGACCAGCCGCAACCTCCGATAGTTCCCGCGCTGGCGTGGCCTGGCTAGCCTTGAAGTAGTCGGCCGCTTCCACAACTGGACGATTGATCGTTGCCATAGCTTATCCTTTGCAAGTGTGAGATGACTGCTCAAGAGTCCACACACGCTGTAGAGCCATTGTCGGTGATGGAACGGTGCTTAAGGGTAAAGCAGTCACGGCCATCCGTCAATGGGAATAACAGAACCAAGAACCAAGAACCAAGAACCTAAAGAACAGAGAACAAAGAACAAAAGTAAGCACAAAACCCCCCTCGCCTGCCGCAACCGAGCCAAAAGCTTGGCGAGGTTCGGGGAAGGGGGACAGGCCGGAGACCAGGGAGTGAGGGCCTGCTTCAAGAACCAAAAACCAAAAGACATGACCACCCCATTTGTTCCCTTGTTCCCTTGTTCTTTTGTTTGCCCACAGGGCCAGATCTCCGCCCGAAGTCAAAAAAGACGAATATGCTACAATACCTCGCATGCATCAAGGTGAATCGCACGCACTCCTTGCGTCAGTACATTCACGCATGAGCCCGGCTTCAGCCATGCCTGTGCGTGCGCGGTTGTTTCGCTGGTTCATCGGCTTAGCCGGTCTGCTGTCAGTCATCGTGCTGATACCGTGGCTGGAGCTGTCAGACCTGCCCGAGCTGATCTTTTTTGTGATCGTCGGTGTGGCGGCCGAGCTGTTTCTAACAATTCGCCTGAGCCAGCAGCGTGCGCTGTCGCTCACGGCAACTTTTACCTTCGCGGTATTTTTGCTCTTCGGCGCGATCCCGGCCACGCTGGTTCAGCTGTGCAGCTGGATTTTTAGCCAGCTCTCGCAGATCTTCACTCCTCGTATGCGCACCCCGAGCCGGATCTTCATCATCTTCAACGCCGGCCAGCTCTCGCTGTGCAGCCTGTGCGGCGGTCTCGCGGTCTGGCTCCTCTTTGGCGTGCCGCTCTACGATCCGCCGGTCGATCTCGTCGCGTCGCTGCTGGTCTATGCGCTGGTCTATCTGGCGGTGAACGTGCTGCTCACGAGCATCGCGATCTGGCTGCGCTTTAGCTGGACCGAAGTGCAGCAGCAGCTGTGGCCGAACGTCAGCCTGTGGTCGCTGATGAGCTTCATCGTCTGCATTCCGCTGGCGCTAGTGATCGCCAGCTTCCGCAACGCGATCGGCTTTGTGCTCGACGTATCGCTGATGTTCGCGGTGCTGGCGGTGCTCAGCTACATCGTGCGGATCACGCTGCGGCTTCAGCTGGCTAACCGTGAGCTGAAAGTGCTCAACGAGATCGGCCATAATCTGGCCGGCTCGCTGGCCCTGGAAGATCTTTTTCCTTCGATCTGCCGCAGCGTCCAGCAGCTCATGCCCGCCGATGTTTTTTTCATCGGCCTGATCAACGAGCGCCATACCGAGCTTGAGCTACCGTTCCTGGTCGAGAGCGACGAGCTGCTGGCGCCACGCAGCTTCCCGCTCGAAGCCACGCTGACCGATCGGGTGGTGCGCACGGGCGAGCCGGTCTTTGTTGGCAATCTTGAGTTTAGCGACTCCCAGGTGCGCTTCGGGCGACCGGAGCGGCACACGGCTGCCGTGATGTTTGTTCCGCTGTCGATCGGCGACCGGATGATCGGCGTGATGTCGGCGCAGAGCTACACGCCGAATGTGTATACCGCGCACCAGCTTGAGCTGCTCACATCGATCGGGCGGATCGCGGCGGTAGCGATCAACAATGCGCGGCTCTTTGCCCGCGAAAAAGAGGTGCTGCGCAGCCGTGAAGAGTTTGTGTCGCTGGTGGCGCATGAGCTGAAGAATCCGCTGGCGGCGCTGCTCGGCCACAGCCAGCTGCTGGAGCGGCGCGTTCGTCTCGCCGACGACAAGCTGCGTCGTCCGGTCGGCGTGATCATCGAGCAGGGCGATCGCATGAGCCGGCTGCTGGAAGATCTGCTGGATCTGTCGCGCGCAGATACAGGCCGTTTGACGCTACATATCCAGCGCATCGATCTGGGCTCGCTGGTCAAGCATGTTGTCGAGCAGCAGCGCGCGCTCACATCGCGGCACCGGCTGATCGTCGAGAGCGCGGCCGAGCTACCGCTGGTCAGCGGCGATGCGCTGCGGCTGACGCAGGTGATGCAAAACCTGCTCAACAACGCGATCAAATACTCGCCCAACGGCGGCACGATCACAACCACGCTCAGCGTTCATGCTCCCGGCGATTCGCTCTGGCCGCGCCGCACGCGCAAGCACATCGATAGCGCAGAGCGCTGGATTGTGGTGCAGATCAAAGACGAGGGCATCGGGATTCCGCCGGATCAGCTCGACCATATCTTCAATCGCTTCTACCGCGCCCGCAACACGGCGCAGACCAATCTCGGCGGCACCGGGCTGGGCCTGAGCGTCTGCGAAGGTCTGGTCAAAGCGCATGACGGCGTGATCTGGGCCGAGTCCGAGTGGGAAGGCGGCTCGACCTTCTCGTTTGCGCTGCCGGTAGCGCCGGGCCAGTAGATCGCGCCAGCGTTATTATCTTGCCACTACCACTTCGATCGTCGACCAGCGCTCGCGGATCACACCGGCCAGCGCGCGCAGCCCCCAGATCTCGCTGCGCCGGTGACCGATCGCGATCACGCCGAGGCCGGTTTCGCGCACGGCCTCACGCGCCGGCTGGCGGTACTGGCCCGTCACATAGATCTGCGCGCCACGATCGGCAGCTTCACGTACCAGTGCATCGTTCATCGCGCCGACCACGGCCACACGCCGGATGTGCTCCTCGGCTGGTAACTGCGCCTCGTCGTGCCGGCCGAAAACCTGATTGATCAGATTTGCATAACCGATAAAACTTTGCTCAGGCACCGCGCCGATCATGCCGATCGGACGGTCGGCTTTCTCGCCCAGCGCCTCGATCGCAGAGATCTGGAGCGCGTCGGCCAATCGTGGGTTGAAGCCGATCGTCAGCCGCTCGTCGAAGGCCAGATGGTAGGCCACGACGCCGATCTCTGGTAGCTGCCACGGCTGAAGCTGCCATGGCCGGTGCAGAAACACCGCGTCGAGTCGCTCATCGATCGCCCACTCGTCGAGCGCGGGCCACGGCTCAAGCGCCAGCCCTAGCCGCCGCACCGGCCGCGCCGTCCCACGAAATATGCCGCCCTGGTCGTCGCCGTAGCGCTCAACGGCAAAAAAGCGATCCAGAAATTGTGCAAGCTCTTCGATCGAAATCATGCTTTAAAGTGTACAAGGGTTCAGCGCGTACGCCGAACCCTTGTCTGCGATCGGAACAGCTGACTAGCCGCTGATCAGGCTTTCGTCTTTGTTCTTCTCGCCCTCTTCGATCAACATGATCGGAATGCCGTCCTCGACCGGATAGCGGTAGCCGTTGCGCGGATTGACCAGCCATTCCTTGCCGCCGTCGTCGGTCATCAGCTCAACCGGGCCTTTATCGACCGGGCAGGCCAGAATTTCGAGCAGCTCTTTGCTGATCGTGCGCTTCGCGCCGCCGGGCGTCGAGCCGTTGCTCAGGTTGCCGACCGGCGCAAGATCGAACGCGCTATCTTCCTGATATTGGCGGTAGAGGCGCAGAGCCGCGTAGACAAGCGCGGCCAGGAGCCCAACCCCTAGTAAACGTCGAAAGGTCTTCATCGTTCCTCCTGCATCGAAAGGATATGTGCGGTAGCGCTGTGAGCATCAGGCGCGTCCGCTGTGAGCGGCACACGCTTGGCGTTCTGGATAAAGGCCGTGATCTTGGCCACATCCTTCACGCCCTCGGTTTCAACACCGCTGCTCACATCGACTGCCTGCGGCTGGACTCGTTGGAGCGCAGCCGTGATATTGTCCGGTGTAAGACCGCCGGCCAGCCATGTCACGCGACGGCATGCCAGCGCGGCGGCCTGCTCCCAATCGCCGGTCACGCCCGCACCGCCGAACGAGCCGGTGACGTTGGCGTCGATCAGCAGCGGATCGACGCGTCCGCTTTCGGCTGACTGCGCCAGCCAGCCGGTCTCGCTCGGATGATCGTCGAAGCGAATCGCCTTGACAACCGGCGCGCTGATAGCACTGATCGTCGCGACATCTTCATGGCCGCTGAGCTGCGCCCAGTCCAGGCCAACCTCCGCGACGATCGCGTTGATCTGCTCGGGCGCCTCGTTGACGAAAACACCTACAAGTCCAACGTTCGATCCACGCTCGGCAGCAGCATCGCGGGCAGCCGACGCAATCTCACGAGCCTGCTCGACGCTGATCCGGCGACGGCTTGGCGCAAAGACCAGGCCGATCAGATCAGCGCCGGCCATGACCGCAGCGCGCGCGTGCTCCGGCGTCATGATACCGCAGATTTTAACGTCAACTGCCATGCTCACCTGCTACTCGCCGCCGGTCTCGCCCTCGGCGGACGGGCTCTCGTCGGTGGTTTTCTTGCGACGGCTGCGGCGCTTCTTGGTGCCGTTCGTCGCCTTAGCGCCCTGGTCTGCCTCAGCCGCCGTCTCAGCCTGATCCGCTTCGACCGAAGCAGGCGCGGCATCGGCCACAGCCTCGACCGGCTGCTCGGCCTCTGCGGCCGGCGTGGCGGGCTTCTTGCGGCGGTTGCGGCGCGGCTTAGCGCTGCTCGGCTCGTCGATACGCTGCGCGGCCAGCTGCTCATTCACGCGATCGGCCAGCTCCAGGCCACCGCCAGTCTCGGCGCTCTCGGTCGTAGCCGCAACGCCATCAGCACTGGCCTCGGGCTGTGCCGGCGCTTCGGCAGCGGCGACCAGCGAGCTGTACGCACGGGCGCGGCGGCGCTTCATAGCAGCGGCGGCTCCCGAGTCGTCGACCAGACCTGCGGCGCTCTCGACCTGCGTGTCCTCGACGGGCTGCGCGGCCGGCTCCGGCGTTTCCACGACGGCGGGCGTCGACTCGCCGTAGAAATCGTCGCGGGTGACGCGGTACTGCGAGCTGAGCCGGTAATAGGCTTTCGCGCCGCGTCCGGTACGCTGCAACATGCCGCGATTGATCGCCTGCTTGACCAGCTCCTTCAGCTCGTTGTTGGTGAGATCGATGATCTCCTGGTTGCGCAGGCCGCGTAGCGCGCTGAAGATCTCGGCGAAGCGGACCGGATCGGTGAACTGCGACATCGATCCACGGAAGATCTGCCACTCGCGATCGCCAAACGTCGGTCGGGTCGTAGCCTCTTCCTCCGCTGTCGTCTCCTCGGCGGCAGGCGTGACCACCGGCTGCGTCTCAGGTGCAGTCGCGGCGGGCTCGATCGGGGCGGGCTCGTCCAGCGTCGGCGCGGCAAAATCGACCGGCTCAGGTGCCAGATCGACGGGCGCTTCCAGCTCGGGCGCGCGCAGCGCTTCCAGCTCAAGCTCATTCTCAAGCTCGCGCTCGGCCTGCTGCGAGGCCAGATCCTCGGCAAACTGGCTGACGCGCAGCGGATCTTCGCCCGGCAGGAAGACCTCGGTCACGGTGCCGTTGGTGAAGATCTGAACTTTGCCCTGGCGCTCGGCCTCTTTCACAAAGTCTTTGAACTTCGAGAACGGACGGCCGTTCGCGTCTTTGACTTTGGACTCGTTGAAGCCGCTGTCAAGCTCGCGCATCAGCACCTTGAGCGAGCCCAGGTTGCTGACAAAGCCGCGCTGCCGGGCCAGCTGGATCGCATCGACCAGCGTATCGTACACGGAGCGCTGCGGTGCGGCGACCTCCGGCTCGGGCGCGGGCGGGGCGGGGCGCTCGGGCTTCTCGCGCTCGCGCTTGCCGTCGACCTTGCCGTTGCCGTCGCTGCGCTCGGCCTTTTCGCGCTGCTCGGCGCGCTCGGGCTTCTCGCGCTCGGTGCGCTCGGGCTTCTCGCGCTCACGGCGATCGGCCTTGGCGGGCTGTTCCTGCTTCGGCTCCTGGCGTTGCGTCTGCTGCGGCTTGAGATCGGCGATCTGCTCGTAGAACAGGAACTCGTCGGCGCTCTGGGCCAGATGCGCGCTCGACGCGCCGCCGATGCCGATGATCACAACCTCTTTGCCGTTCTGGCGGATCGCATTCACCAGCGGGATAAAATCGCGGTCGCCGGTGACAAGAACGAATTTATCAATGTGGTGCTGCGTGTAGAGGGAGCGCATCACGTCGATGCAAAGATGAATATCGACGCTGTTTTTGATCGGACGGCCGGTGCGGCCAACTTCGCGATCGTAGTAGTAAGTGGGAACGTACATCGGCTCGACGCCATTGGCGAAAAGCGCCGAGGTGACACGGGGATAGCGGTACCAGTCCGCATAGGCGCGAGCGATCACGATCCGGCCATAGTCTTCACAGCGATCCATGATCATCTCAAAGTTCGGCGTGGCGTCGAACTTTTCGCGCACCGAGACATAGACATTTTCAAAATCAATAAAAACGGCTACGTCGTCACGAGATTTTGGTCTCTCCATAAATGGAAACTTCTCCAGCACATTGCACGATACAGGACCCGGAAAAGCAGCGTGACTGCTTTACTGATGGATTCACACCCGGCAGATACGGAATAACTCAACGTTTCCAAATTATCCTGTATCGTACAATCTGCCGAATGTGCAAGAAACTTATGGCGCGACAGGCACGCCGATCACGTACAACAGCAGCACAAGCGCGGGCGCAATCACAACCGCCGGTATCAGATTGGCGACTCGAATGCGCTTGAGGTCAAGGATCAACAGCCCGATCCCAAGCATCAATACTCCGCCTGCTGCCGTCATTTCGTCCAACATAACGCTTCCAAGTGAAAGCGTATCTCCTCCAGCAAGAATCGTTCTTCCGCTCACCAGGCCAGTCGCGTTCTCCCCCAGAACGCGCGCCAGCAGCGTGATGCTGCCCTGGACGGCCAGAATGGAGAGCGCTGAAAGGCCGACGCCCCAGCCAAGAGCGGCGGCAAGGGTAAGCGCTGTGATCAGGTCGAGCAGTGATTTGATCACGATGAGCTGGTAATCGCCTCGCAGCCCATCCTGGATCGAGCCCAGGATCGTGATCGGTCCGACACAAAAGATCAGGCTGGCTGTAACAAAGCCGGTTGCAATGCTGTTGGATCGCTGCCTGGCCGGTGTGGATTCGGGCGCTTCTGCTGGCGCGGCTAGGCTTGCCTGCTGGCTGTTTGCTGCTGTCCGGCGCGTTACCATGGCTTCCACGCTCTGGCCAAAGCGCTCAAGTGCCGCGTCGATGCGCCACCACTCGCCGAGAACGCCGCCGATCAGCACGCCGCCGAGCGTGAGAAGAATGTTATGCGTGCTCCACGACATTTGCAGGCCCAGCACCAGCACCACCAATCCGATCACTGCCATTGCCGTCTCGCGCAGCCGCTCAGCCAGCCGATTGCCGATCAGGACGCCTAGCAGCGAGCCGATGGCAACTGTTGTTACATTAATCAACGCTCCAACCGGCAGGGTCACGCTGTCGTAGGCTCCTCAGGCAGGCGGCCGGTCAGCTCGCGAATTTTCGCAGCAATATCCGGTGCCGTCACAATCGCTTCGCCTACAAGTATAGCATCCGCGCCCCAGGCCCGCAAACGGTTGCAGTCGCCGGCGGTCTGGATTCCGCTCTCGCTGACCAGGATCGGACGCTCAGCCGTGGGCAGATGCTCAAAGAGTCGCTGCGTGGTTGCCAGGTCTACGTGGAAGGTGTGCAGGTTGCGGTTGTTCACGCCGATGATCGTCGCGCCGACCGCCAGCGCCCGCTCTAGCTCGCGCTCGTCGTGGACTTCGACCAGCGCCTCCATGCCCAGCGACTCGGTCAGCCTGAGCAGCTCGCGCATTTGCTCGTCGTCGAGCGCCGCCACGATCAGCAGCAGCGCGTCAGCTCCATAGGCGCGCGCCTCGTACACCTGATACGGCTCAAGAATGAAATCTTTTCGTAATAAGGGCACGTACGCGCGTGCTGAGCCGGCGCCCGGCTGCATATTCTCAGCCGCAGTTTCTTGCAGGCCGCGAATAGTTTTCAAGTACTGCAAGCTGCCGCCGAAGAAGCGCACATCCGTCAGGACCGACAGCGCATCGGCTCCGGCGGCGATGTAGGCCCGCGCCAGCTTCACCGGATCGAAGTTGGGCGCGAGAATACCTTTGGAGGGGCTTTTGTGCTTGACCTCGGCGATCAAGCTGAGCCGCCGGGGATTGCGCAGCACGGCGCTAAACGATCGCGGCGGCAGCGCCTCCTGGGCGCGCTCCTGGATCTGCTCAGGCCGCACTTTCAGCTGCTGCCGGGCGACTTCTTCGCGCTTGTGCTCAAGGATGCGATCGAGATAGGTTGTTTCGCTCATGAATAATGCCTTATAGAGAACAAAGGAACAAACGAACAAACGAACAAGAGAACAAAGAACAACGGAACAAAGAACAAAAAGTAGAGAAGCCTGTTTTCCCCCTCGCCTGTCGCAACCGACGCCGAAGCCGGCGGAGGTTCGGGGAAGGGGGCAAGGGGGTGAGGGCCACTTCATTGGTTCTTGGTTCTTCCACTCGGCCCAATTATAGCGGGTTCTGCCCGGCGTATTGACAGTCGCGGGCCAAGCCTCTAAACTCGGCACGTCGATAACAGGAGCATCAACTATGGCGAATGAGAATCTAGAGGAATTGATCCGCAACGTGCCGGATTTTCCGATCCCCGGCGTGCAGTTCAAGGATATTACCACGCTGCTGCGTAACGGTCCCGCGTTTCGCTCGGTCGTCGATCAGATCGTCGAGCGCTTTCGGGGCGAGCGGGTAGATATTGTGGCCGGTGTCGAGTCGCGCGGCTTTATTTTCTCCGCGCCGGTAGCCTATGAGCTGGGCGCCGGACTGGTGCCGATCCGCAAGCCCGGCAAGCTGCCCGCCGAGACGATCGAGGTCGCGTACTCGCTGGAGTACGGCACCAATGTGCTGCAAATGCACTCCGACGCCTTCCCGGCCGGATCGCGCGTGCTGCTGGTCGACGATCTGCTGGCAACCGGAGGCACCGTGGCAGCCTCGATCGACCTGGTGAGGCATCTCGGCGGCGAGATCGTGGGCCTGGCCTTTGTGATCGAGCTGACCTTCCTCGACGGACGCGCGAATCTCGGCGAGTATCCGATCTTTTCGCTGGTACAATACTAGCTGCTGGTATAATGTTAGTACTAAATGAGTACAAGCATTTCTGGCCCAGTACTTGCACTGGCTGATTCAGCAAGGTATTATGTACACAGCGCGGTATTCCCACGCCCCTGTAGAGGAGGTATCGTCTATGACAACGATTCCGCTCGTTGACACTAGTGCTCTGGTAACACTAACACCGGCAGCCTCAGAAAAACTGCTCGGCCTGATGCAGGAGAAGCAGCTCGAAAACCACGCGCTGCGCGTCTTTGTGGCTGGCGGCGGCTGCTCCGGTCTCCAATATGGCATGACCTTTGACGACGAGACCCATCCGGGCGACGCCGAGTTTGAGGTCAACGGCCTTAAGGTTCGCGTCGATCCGATGAGCGCGCGCTACATGCAGGGCGCCAACATCGACTATCAGGATTCGCTGATGGGCGGCGGCTTCAAGATCGACAATCCCAACGCGGTTTCGGCCTGCGGCTGCGGCTCGTCGTTCAAGCCCCGCGACGAGGAAGGCTACGACGATGCTCCGGCCGGTGGCGGCTGCGGCAGCGGTGGCTGTGGCTGCGGTCACTAAGCGTTTCCAGCTAGAAAATCACGACGAAACGATCATCCTGCGGGATGGTCGTTTTGTTTTGCACCTATTGCCTGGCCGGCACATGATCCAACGATCACGCGCGGATCGTCCGCCTTGTCATTCGCGCCGTCGCCGATAATGGCATAATGAACTCACGATCTACACGAAAGGACGATCACGATGACCTCGAATGGACAGATACATATTGTCGGGCTGGGCGGCACACTGCGCGAACGATCGACGAGCCGCTGGGCGCTTGAGCGGGCCTTGCGCTCTGCCGAGGACGCGGGCGCTACGACTGAGCTGCTGGCGCTCTACGATCTCAATCTGCCGATGTTTATTCCCGGCAAGCCTGTCGCAGAGTACGACTCCTCGGTTGCGCGGCTGCTGGACGCGATACGCAAGGCCGATGGGCTGCTGCTCAGCACGGCGGGCTACCACGGAACGTTGGTCGGCGCGACCAAGAACGCGCTCGATTTTCTGGAGTTTTTGTCCGAGGAAGAGCGGCCCTATCTGCATGATCGAGTCGTCGGTTTGATTGCGACGGCCAGTGGTGAAATTGCCGGCGTCAACGCGATCAACGCGCTGGTACATACCGTGCATGCGCTGCGTGGCACGGTCGCGCCGCTGCTGGTGCCGATTCCACGGCCACGCGAAGCCTTCGACGCAGAGGGGCAGGTCGTCGACACCAAAGCTGCCGGGCGGCTGGATCAGCTGGGCCGGCTGGTAGCCGAGACCGCCGGCAAGTTTACGCCGTCTTCAGTCAAGTCCTGAGCGCTCAGGGCCCGACTTGTGCTACGATCCGCGTGGCAGACGATCAAAGGAGTGTGATAGATGAATTCCAATATGCCTAAACAAGCCAGGCCACGCGAGATCAAACAGCGCCTGGACGCGGGCGAGGATCTGGTGCTGATCGATGTGCGCGAGCCGGAAGAGGTGCGGCGGGCCTCGGTTGAGGGGGCTGAGGTTTATCCGATGAGCCAGGCCGCAGGCTGGATCGACTCGCTGCCCAAAGACCGCGAGCTGGTGATCATGTGCCATCATGGCAGTCGCAGCGCCCAGGTCGCGATGGCGCTGGCTCAGCGCGGGCATAGCAACGTGACCAACATGACGGGCGGGATCGACGCGTGGTCGCAAGAGGTAGATTCGAGCGTGCCACGGTATTAGATCGAGCAGGCCCTCACCCCCTAGCCCCCTCGCCTGTCGCAACGGGAGAGGGGGAAGAACAAATTTGATTAATGTGCTTTTCTTTTCGAGTTTGGTTCTAGGTTTTTGGTTTTTAGTTTTTGTTTCTCGATCTTTTCGTTTTGTTCTTTTGTTTCTTTGTTCTTTTGTTCTTTTTTAGGTTCTGGGTTCTTTATGCCATATCCCCACGCATATCTTGCCGGTCTTGAGCTGTTCAACAGCGGCCGCTTCTGGCACGCCCACGAGGAGTGGGAGGACGCCTGGAAGGCGACGACTGATCCTGCGATTCGGCTGTTCTACAAAGGAATTATCCAGACGGCGGCGGCGCTGGTTCACTGGCAGAAGGGCAATCCCAAAGGTCTGCACCTGAACTGGGCCAAAGCGCGCTCCAAGCTGATCGAGCTGCCGCCTGTGCTGATGGGCCTGGACCTGCAAGCGCTGGTTGTGGCGATGGATCGTTTTGAGCAGGCCGAGGGCGCGGATCTCACGCCGCCGCAGCTGGTGATCCAATCCTAGCCATTGGGCTGACCACGAGGCTCTAGCCGGTACAACCTTGGACTGTTGCCGAAAGCGGCGGTCTGCTTTACACTGCCTCCACTCTACCCCGAGGAGGCTGCTATGCCACCGATTGTCGAGGTTGCACACCTGGGAAAAACCTTTACGCGACGAATCCGCGCCAGCGGCGTCGGCGGCATGCTGCGATCGTATTTGCGTCCAAGCTACGAGACGATCGAGGCCGTGCATGATCTTCAGCTCCAGATGCACGAGGGCGAGTCGCTGGCGCTGATCGGGCCGAACGGCGCCGGCAAAAGCACCACCATCAAAATGCTGACCGGCATTATGCATCCGTCGAGCGGCCAGGCGACCGTGCTGGGCATGGTTCCCTGGCGGCAGCGCACGCAGCTGGCGATGAATATCGCAACGGTCTTTGGGCAGCGCTCGCAGCTCTGGTATCACCTGCCAGCGGGCGAAACCTTCGACCTCCTGGCGCGCATCTACGAGATCCCCGACGCTGAGTACCAGGCCCGCCGCGCCGATCTGGTTCAGCGCTTTGAGCTGGAGCCGCTGCTCGGCAGCGCGGTGCGTAAGCTCAGCCTCGGCCAGCGCATGCGCTGCGAGATCGCGGCGTCGCTGCTGCACCGCCCGCGCATCCTGTTTCTGGACGAGCCGACGATCGGCCTGGATGTGATCGCCAAGCAGCAGATTCGCGCCCTGATCCGTGAGCTAAACCAGAACGAGGGCGTGTCGGTGCTGCTGACCTCGCACGACGCCGGCGACATCGAGCATCTGTGCAAGCGGGTCATCGTGATCAATCACGGCACGGTCATGTTCGACGACCGGGTCAGCATGCTGCGGCGGCGCTACCTGCGGCGCAAAGTGATCGATCTGCGCTTGAAAGAAGAGCTTGTCGCGCTGCCCGAGCTGCCGGGCGTGAGCGTGATCAAGGCGCGCGGCTTCGGCGTGAAGCTGGAGGTCGACACCGAGCGCCAGCCGATCGAGCAGGTGGTCGCGGCGCTCATGAGCGGCCTGTCGATCGCCGACGTCACGATCGAAGATCCGCCGACCGAAGAGATCATCGCCGCGATGTATCAGGATCAGGCTCGTGAGCGCGCAGAGACTCGCCGTGTATCAGCCGAGGTGCCGGGATGAACGAGCCGCTGCATCGACAAGTTGCCACGACGCCTACCTGGAGTCTGCGCCGCTCGGGTGGCCTGGGCGCGCTGCTGTCCAAAACGATCGCCGTGTTGCGCATCACGGTCGCGGCGCGGCTGGCCTACATTGGTGAGATCCTGATTCGCACGTCGTTTCTGGTGATGGTGCTGTATATCTTCACGCAGCTCTGGCGCACCACCAACGGCTCGCAGGATGTCGTGGCGCTGACCGGCTTCGAGATCCCGCAGCTGATCTGGTATCTGGCCTTTACCGAGGCGATTATTATGTCGGCGGTGGCGCTCGGCGAAAACGATGTTGATCGCGAGGTGCGCTCCGGCGACATCGCCTATCGTCTGGCGCGACCGCTGCCGTATCCGCTCTATCATCTCGGGGCGGCGCTAGGCGAGCGTCTGCTGCGCTTCGTGCTGAATCTGATCGTCGGCGCTCTGGTCGCGCTGATCGTGGTGGGGCCGATCCCGATCGCGCCGCTGTCGCTGCTGGCCGCGTTCTCCGCCGCGCTGCTCGGCTTTGTGGTCGACTGGATCTGGACCTTCACGATCTCGCTGCTGTCGTTCTGGGTCGAGGATACCATGGGCCTGCATCTGCTCTACCGGCGCGCGCAGATGCTGCTCGGCGGCATGCTGATCCCGCTGAGCGCCTATCCCGAATGGCTTGGCAATATCACGCGCCTGCTGCCGTTTCAATATCTGGTCTACCAGCCCGCGCGGCTCTTCGTCGAGACGACCGTAGCTGGCTGGCTCAACCTCATGGCAACTCTGGCGCTGATCGGCCTCGTAAGCCTGTTGCCTATGCTGGCGATCTATCACCTCGGGCTGCGGCGAGTCAGCGCGCAGGGCGGATGACGAAGAACCAAGAACCAAGAACCAAGAACCTAACGAAGAACCAAGAACAGAGAACCAAGAACAAAGAACAAAGAATAGAAAAGTACCTCCATTCCCCCTCGCCTACCGCAACCGAGCCAAAGGCTTGGCGAGGTTTGGGGAAGGGGGCTAGGGGGTGAGGGCCTCATGAACCATACACAGCGACAACATCCGGTCACGCGCTACGGCCGCTTTGTCTGGGGCTATGTCACGGCCAATATCCAGAGCGCGCTGGAATATCGCCTGTCGTTCGCCACGCAGGTCTTTGCTATGCTGCTCAACGATCTGATGTGGCTGATCTTCTGGCTGGCCTACTTCAGCAAGTTTCCGCTGGTCGCCGGGTGGGGCCGTGACGACGTGGTGATGCTGTGGGCGGTCGTCGCGGCGGGCTTTGGGCTGGGCACGACGATCTGCGGCAACGTATTTCGGCTGGCGGGCATGATCGTGCGCGGCGAGATGGATTTCTTTCTGGCGCTGCCCAAGCCGGTGCTGCCGCACGCTTTGATCAGCCGCATGAGCATCACGGCGCCGGGCGACATCGCCTTTGGCCTGCTGGCGTTCGGCGTGATCGTCCAGCCCACGGCGATGCAGTGGTTCCTGTTTGGCATCTTTATGATCACAACCGGTGTGATCATGGTCGCGTTCGGCGTGATCACGCAAAGCCTTTCGTTCTGGCTGGGCAACGCCGAGGGCCTGGCTATGCAGCTGTCCAACGCGCTGATCAGCTTCTCGACCTATCCCACGGTGATTTTCAATAACACTGTCAAGTTCTTCCTGTTCACAGTGATCCCGGCCGGCTTTATCGCGTATGTCCCGGTACAGCTCTTGCGAGAGTTTTCGTGGTCGTGGTTTGGCGGATTGCTGGCGTTCGCGCTGGGCATGGTCGTGCTGGCGATCCTCGTCTTTCGCTACGGCCTACGACGCTACGAATCGGGGAATCTTGTGCTGATGCGAGAATAATCGGGAGAAGGAGCAGCTATGGAACCTGAGCCTCAGACGATCGAGGAGCGGCTGGCGCGCCTGGAAGGCCAGTATCACGCGCTGAGCAAAGAGTTGAACGACGGCTTCGGCGATCTGCGCAAAACAATCGATACGATGCAGCAGCAGGTCGAGGAGATTCACACCGTCAAAGGCGGTCTGTTTCGCAGCGAGACGCTGGCCGATGTGATCAAGCGCATCGACGAGCAGGTTCAGGAGATGCATAAGCAGGTGATCGCGATCAGCAACTGGACCCAGACCGGCAAGTAGCGCCGCCGATGGCAAGCCGATTGCTTGGCTGAGAGCAGAAATCGCAAAGGCACGCAGGCACGCAGCTGGAGCCCATGCCTGACGTGCCTTCACCCGGGAGAGCGGAGCACTGGAGCGCGCGGCACAGACAGCCAGTAATGATCTCAAGACCAAAGCCTGGACGATGTACGAGCTGCTGGTGGCAACCTACGGCCATCAGCCCAACGTTCCCCGCCGCGAGCCGATGCACGAGCTGATCTCGACGATCCTGTCGCATCGCACGACGGGCCGCAACGAAGACCTGGCCTACGAGCGCATGATCAAGCGCTGGGGCTCGTGGGAGGCGATCCGCGACGCGCCGGTCGACGAGCTGGCCGAGGCGATCGCGCCGTCGAACTTTGCCGAGCAAAAAGCGCCGCGTATCAAGCAGGTGCTGAGCCAGATCATCGAGGAGCGCGGCGAGGCCAATCTTGAGTTTCTGCGCGATATGCCGCTTGACGAGGCCATCCAGTGGCTCACCGATCTGCCGGGCGTCGGGCCTAAAACCGCCTCGCTGGTGCTGCTCTTCTGCTTTGCGCGGCCGGTGCTGCCCGTCGACACGCACGTGCACCGCGTTTCCCAGCGCGTGGGCCTGATCGGCCCCAAGGTGGACGCGACGGCCGCCCATGCGCTGCTGCTGCCCATGTTCCCACCCGATCCCCAGATCCTTTATAACTTCCACATCGACACGCTGCGCCACGGGCAGAAAGTCTGCATCTGGGGCACGCCCCGCTGTAGCAAGTGCCCGCTCACCGAGATCTGCAACTACTATCACTCGGATGCGCCAAGGCGCTAGGCACGCTCCATCGCTTGCAATCTATGGTAGTATGGTGACTACTCAACGGGCGGTATGTCCCGTTGCTTTTCTGCGTCATCACCGTTATCATACATAGCTGTTGCAGCCCCGCGCGGGCCGCTGCAATTTCTCAGAACTTCCTGGTCGGCGATTACGAAGAGGAGACGGCCCGTATGCGCCTCGCTCACCCATTCACGCGTGCCCTCGTATCAATCTGTTTTACGCTATTGTTAGCAGGGCTGATGCTCTTGCCTTCGGTTGACATGTCGGTTCTGGCGCGGCCTAACCAGCAAGGTCTGCTGGTTGATCTTACGGTCGATGACGACACGAAATTTGGCGATGCCGGCGCTCTCGTCACCTATAATTTTACTGTTACGACATCAGCAGCAAATAACTGTGCCTCACAAACCTATACCATCTCAGTCACAGGCTCGAACTATAATTTTACTGCCCCCGGCTCGACATCGGTCGGTCCGAACGCTTCAACGACATTTGCCGTCCAGTTTCGTATTCCAACCAATGCCGCGCCAGGAAGCAGCGACGATGCGATCGTCCAGGTGACCTGCCAGGGTACGACCGGCATCTCTGATGCGGTCAGCATCTTGACGACGGTGACTGTTAACGGCTCTACGCCAACTCGAACATCGCTGCCGACGAATACCCCGACCGCTACCGGCACGACCGGCCCGACGCCGACGCCCGGCCCGATCTGCATCGATCCGTTTGAGCCCGATAATCTGCTGACGCAGGCTAACGAGATCCTGCCCGATGTGCCGCAGAATCATACGATCTGTCCCAAAGGCGACGAAGATTTCGTGTACTTCGGCGGCATCGCCGGCAAGGTCTACACGATCGATATTCTGGCCATGGACCCTGGCATCGATCTGACGCTGAGCCTGTACGACGAGGCCGGCAACCTGCTGGCGTTCAACAACGACTTCCCGCGCAACAACGACGCCTCCGATATTAAGCCGCGTATTCAGTCCTGGCGCGCGCCGGCCAACGGTCGCTACTACATCAAGGTGCGCGACGATGCCGGACGCGGCGGTACGGATCTCAAATACAGCATCGAGCTACAGAGCGAAAGCTACGGCCCGACGCCGACGCTGGTTCGCGAGCTGTGCACCGATCTCTTCGAGCCCGACGGCGTGCCCGAGCAGGCGCGACTGGTCGTGATCCGTGAGGTTCAGCCCAATCACCGCTTCTGCCCCTCGGGCGATGCCGATTGGGTGCGCTTCTTTGCCAAGACCGGCCAGCGCTATACTCTGCGCGTCGATAGCCAGTCGCGGCCGGGCGCCGACCCCGTGATGGTTCTGGTCGACCGTGACGGCGCGACGATCCTCGATTTCAACGACGATAGCGGCGGCACGCTCGATCCACGGATCGAGTTCCAGCCGATTGTCGACGGCTTCTACTTCGCGCAGCTCAAGAACGTCGGCGACATCGGCAGCCAGTTTATCGCCTACGACTTCTACCTTGAGCCGGCTGGCGTGGCGACTACGCCCACGTCGACCAACCCGACGACCAATCCCACGACTGAGACGGCGACCAGCACCACCGAGACCGCGACTGCCGGTACGGCCTCGCCGACGCGCACGCCCGGCCCGACGCCGACCCAGGATCAGACCGAGATCGCTACGATCATCACTTATCCTGAGCCGACGCAGACTGCGCTGATTGGCCAGACTCAGACGGCCGTCGCCGGTAGCTCGCTGGATGGCGTCAAGGGCGCGCCGACCTTTGTCAACGGCGCGGCGCAGGACTTCGTCGATCCGTCGCTCAGGAATGTCTGGTCGCGCACGGATCAGGTTGTCGCATCGCGGCAAGTCGATCGCTCCTGGATGTGGGGGCCTGGTGGTCTGGTCGCTCGCGCCGAGGTTTACTCGCAGTCGAACGGCGGCGCGCGGCAGGTGCAGTACTTCGACAAGGCGCGCATGGAGATCACCGATTGGAGACGCGATCGGAATAATCCCTGGTTTGTGACCAACGGCCTGCTGGTCAAGGAGTTGATCGAAGGCCAGCTCCAGATCGGCGATGCCGAGTTTATCAAGCGCGCGCCGGCTGCGATCGCCGTTGCGGGCGACGCCGACTATGCCCAGGCGCCGACCTACGCCAGCTTTGCCAAGCACGTGGAGCGCGCCGCCGATCGAACGGGCCAGGTAGCCAGCGCAACGCTGCGCCGCGACGGCAGCACGGGCACGCTGCCCGCGAGTGCTGTGCCGCAGGACGCGGCGCGGCTCGCGCACTATGTCTCGGAGACCGGCCATAACATCCCGCAGGTCTTCTGGGATTTCCTCAACGCGCGCGGCCCGGTCGGCAACGGCCAGCAAAACGATGTGCTCGTCGATTGGGTCTTTGCGATGGGCTATCCCGTGAGCGATCCCTACTGGATCAAGGTCAAGGTCGGCGGCGTGGAACGTGATGTGCTGGTGCAGGCTTTCCAGCGCCGCGTGTTGACATACACGCCGACCCATCCCGAGGGCTGGAAGGTCGAGATGGGCAACGTCGGGCGGCACTACTACACGTGGCGCTACGGCAGGCAGCCATAGGTTAGGGCCAAGGAGCGCGGCTTAGCACCGCGCTCCG
>DASWTQ010000580.1:0-7623 GCA_036402055.1 Herpetosiphonaceae bacterium | reverse complement strand
CAACGGCGTTTGGCTGGTGGATCACGTGCCGCCGCAATATCTCCGGCAGCTCGATTAAGTTGAAAAGAGCAGGCCCTCACCCCTGCCGCTGCGCGCAAACAAACGAACAAGGAAACAAGCGAACAAAGGAGGTTGGATGTCAGCGTTTTGTTCCTTTGTTCTTTTGTTTCTTTGTTTTTCAGGCAGGCCCTCACCCCTGCCGCCGACGCGGCATCCCCTTCCCCGAACGTTGGCGGGCTTCCGCCTCCGTTGCGGCAGGAGAAGGGGAGCAGTGATACTTTCTTTGTTGTCTGTTCTCTGTTCTGCTTTCGGTTCTTGGTTCTTGGTTCTTGGTTCTCCGTTTGTTCCTTTGTTCTTTTGTTCTTTGTTCTCTATCCCGTATTACGCAGCCCCGCCGCCACGCCGTTGACCGTCAGCAGCACCGTCTGCTCCAGCTCGGGATCGTGGTGCTTGGCGGAGCGGAGCCGGCGCAGCAGCGCGACCTGAATATAGCTCAGCGGATCGACGTATGGGTTGCGGCGACGGATAGATTTTTGTAAGGTCGGCGATTGATCCAGCAGATGCTCGATCCCCGCGACCGCGCAGACAGCCTGCTCAGTGCGGCGGTACTCGTCGGCGACCAGCTGCCACATCCGGGTGCGCACCTGTTCATCTTCGACCAGCGAGGCGTAGCGCTCGGCGATATGCAGATCGGCCTTGGCCAGCACCATCTGCGCGTTGTCGAGCGTGGTCTTCCAGAACGGCCACTCGCGATACATCGTTTGCAGCAGCGCCAACCGCTGCTCGCGATCCTCGGCCAGATACTGCTCAACCGCCGTTCCCAGCCCGTACCAGCCCGGCAGCGTGTGGCGGCTCTGCATCCAGGCAAAGACCCACGGGATCGCCCGCAGATCTTCCAGCCGATCGCTTTGCTTGCGCCGTGCCGGCCGCGAGCCAATCTTGAGATCGCTCAGCTCGTCGATCGGCGTCGCGCCGTGGAAGTAGGGCAGAAAATCCGGGTGTTCCACCAGCGAGCGATAGGCGGCGAAAGCCTGATCCGCCAGCACACCGATCGTGGCCTCCCAATCCGCCGGAATCTGCGGCGCTCCATCCGGCACGCTGGCGATCAGCGCGGCGTTGAGCACCTGCTGAAGATGGCGCTCGGCGATGCCAGGATGCCCGTAGCGATCCGAGATCACTTCGCCCTGCTCGGTCAGCTTGAGCCGTCCGCGCACCGTCCCCCACGGCTGAGCCAGGATCGCCGCGTTGGCCGGCCCTCCTCCACGTCCGATCGCGCCGCCGCGTCCGTGGAACAGCTCCAGCGAAATGCCGGCCTGATCCGCCACATTCATCAGCGTGCGCTGAGCGGTGTAGAGCGCCCAGGAGGCCGGGAGAAAGCCCGCCAGCTTGTTGCTGTCGGAGTAGCCGACCATCACCTCTTGATGGTTGTTGCGCAGCTTCAGATGCTCGCGGTAGGCCGGCAGCGCAAACAGATCTTCCATGATGCGCGGCGCGTTGGTCAGATCTTCGCGCGTCTCGAAGAGCGGCACAATATCGAGCTTACTGTACGTGCCGCGCTGATAGAGCGCCGCCTCTTTGGCCAGCAGCAGCACCGCCAACAGATCGCTGGCGCCGGTGGTCATGCTGATAATGTAGGTGTGCGTCGTCTCCGGGCTGAGCTGCTCCAGGATCGCTTGCAGCAGCCGAAAGGTCAGGATCGTCTCGTTGGTCTCGTCGCTGAAGGGCAGCCGCGCCGAAGCCAGCGGGCGATTGATCTGAAGCTGGCTGCTCAGTAGCGCGACTTTCTCCTCTTCGGCTAGCGCGGCGTAGTCGGCGCAAACATCGGCGGTGGCGAAGATCTCGGCCAGCGCGCTGGTGTGACGCTCGGAGTGCTGGCGAATATCCAGCGTCAGCAGATGCAGGCCAAAGACCTCGACCTGGCGAATCAGATCGGCCAGCATGCCGTTAGCGATCGCCGCTCCCGAGTCCGCGCGCAGGCTGCGATCGATCACCCGCAGATCATGCAGCAGCTCGTCGCGGCTGAGATAGCGCGTGCCCGTGGGAGCGACCGGCTCGGCGCCCCAGACCGGCCGCAGCGTCTCGGCGTACTGAAGGCTGTTGAGCAGCTTCTGGCGAATGTAGGTGCAAAACTGGCGATACGGCTCGAACGGATTGCGCTTCGTCACGACCTCCGCCAGCTGCGGGAAGAGCCGCTCATGCTCGGCCAGGGTAGCGCGCAGCTCGTCGCTGTAGGCCGCCACATGCGCCGACGAGGTCAGGTTGTGCGAGAGTGCTTCGACGCCGCGAATATGATCGTTGATCGCGCGCACCCGCAGCATACGCGCAGTTTCGAGCGTGACCTCGGGCGTGACATTGGGGTTGCCGTCGCGGTCGCCGCCGATCCACGAGCCGAAGCGCAGCAGCGACGGGACGCGCCATGTGTGATCGGGATAGTGCTCACGCAGCGCGGCCTGAAGATCGCGGTAGATCTGGGGAATGATCGGCAGCAGCGTTTCTTCGCAGAAGTACAGGCCCTTTTTGACCTCGTCGATCACCGTGGGCCGCACATCGCGGATCTCGTGCGCCTGCCACATCCCGACGATCTCGCCGCGCAGCGCCTCCTCAACCTGGCGCTGCTCACGCGGCAGCAGATCCGCGCTTTCCAGCCGGGTGAGCAGCTGCGAGATATTGCGCAGCTTTTCCAGGATCGTCCGGCGCTTGGACTCGGTAGGATGCGCTGTGAAGACCGGCTTGACCAGCATGCGGTCGAGCAGCGTTTGCAGCTCTTCGGCGCTGGTGCCGCCTTGCCGCAGCCGCGCGATCGACTCGTCCAGCGACTCGGCGACCGGCTTGCCGCCGCGCTCACGCTCACGGAGCACCCGCAGCCGCTCGTGCTGCTCGGCGAGATTGACCAGGCCAAAATAGGTAGTAAAGGCTTTGATCAGAATCTGGATCTGGCCGCCGTCCAGGTGCTCGATCTCACGCGCCAGGTCTTGTGCCGCCGCCTCGGCCTGGCGATCGTCTTCGCGGGCCAGCTTCGCCAGCTCGCGCACGCGCTCCTCCAGCGCGAACGCCTCGTCTCCGGCCTGCTCGCGAATGACGGAGCCAAGCATGTCACCGAGCAGGTGAATCGTCTCTGAGAGTGGCTCGCGGTTGCTTGTTTTCAGCATGGCGTTGTCCTCAAATTCCATACAGACCGCGCCTCCTTTGCCGCGTTGCTGCACACCGCTGTACTGATTTGATGTTCCCACAGGTTCGGATCTTACGCAAGCCCAGCGCCACCATTTGACGAACGCCGCGCCGTTCGGTACCGTATGTGGCAACACTCCCCGTTACAGAAAGGATCTTGTATGCGTTTTATTCGTGGAGGACTGCTGGCGCTGGTGATGCTGCTGGCAGCATGTGGTACGCCGACCGACAACACTGTTCCCGCAGATGATTCGACAGGCTCGCAGCCGTCCAGCGCCGCGAGCGCGTCTCCCGCCGCCAGCACTGCTCCCGAGTCCTCGGCAAGCCCGGCCGGTGGTGAGGCCGTAGGCACCGATCCGGTCGAGCGCAACGATATGTACGCTGCCGCGCCGGCGCTGTCGATCGACCAGACCAAGAAGTACACCGCGACGATCGAGACCACCAAGGGCACCATGACCGCCGAGCTGTACGCCAAGGAAGTGCCGAAGACAGTTAATAATTTCGTGTTTCTGGCCCGCGAAAACTTCTACCAGAACGTGAAGTTCCACCGTATCATCAAAGATTTCATGATCCAGGGTGGCGATCCGACCGGCACCGGCGCGGGCGGTCCCGGCTACCAGTTCGAGGACGAGCCGATTCCGGATAACCTCAGCTACACGCGCGGCACTCTGGCGATGGCCAACGCCGGCCCGAACACCAACGGCTCGCAGTTCTTCATCATGCACGCCGATTATCCGCTGCCGAAGAACTACACGATCTTCGGCAAGCTGACTGCGGGCGAGGATGTGCTGGACGCGATCGCCAACACGCCGACGACCGGCGCTGAGGGCTCCACGCCGACCGAGGACATCCGTATCGTCAATGTGACAATCGCCGAGGAGTAGCGCGCGGCGCTGCTGCGCAGCAAAACCAAAGGACACGCGTCTACCTGCCGGGTACGCGTGTCCTTTGGTTATTTTGGGAAGATTGCCCGCTAATCTTCGAACTCAATCCACCGTGAGAGCAGCCAGATGATGCCGAGCAGGATAGCCCAGGCGACCGCTAAGGACAACACAAATCTCAGGTAGAACTGTGGACCTTCGGAAGTTCCTAATCGCAAGAACAGACCAAGCGCTCCTGCAAGTGACACGGCGAAAATAAAGATTACCCATTTGAAACGGGTGGTCCAGACACGCAGCTTGTCAATCATGATGGTCCTGTAGCAGTGAATGTTCGTGCTGGCTTACGGATCGTCGTGGAATAGCCGTTCGTAGATGGCGCGTAGCTTTTCCATGCCCAGCCGCAGCCGCGTGTGTAGCGTCCCGATCGGCACGCCCAGCTGATCGGCGGCCTCGCGGCGGCTAAAGCCCTGCCAGAAGATGATCTCGATCGCCTCGCGTTGCGCGGCCGGCAAGCCCTCAAGCGCGGCGCGAATCTCCTCGCGCAGCAGGGCCTCGTCGAAGCTGGCGTGTGGTGCCGGCAGGTACAGCAGATACTCGGTAGATACCTCGCGGCTGCGGTTCTTGCCCCGGCGGCTGCGCAGCTCGTCGATCGCGCGGTGATGGGCAATGCCGACCAGCCACGAGACCAGGGTTCCCTGCGCCGGCTGGTAGCTGCCGATGTTATTCCAGCAGCGCAGAAACACATCCTGGGTCACTTCCTCGGCCACGCCGTGGTCGCGCACGATCCGCAGCGCCGTGCTGTAGATCAGGCGACCATAGCGATCGTAGAGCAGCGCAAGCCCCTGAGGCGAGCGTTCGCGCAGCAAGCTGAGCAAGGTCGCATCATCGATACTTGATGACGGTGCAGCCGTCAGTTCGTCCACGTTCGCTGCTCCTCTCGGATGGTCTCGTTGCCGTTCGCGGCTCGCGTAAGGATATGTAAGCTACCTGTAGCGAACGATGACGGATTTTGTGCAAACGCAGGATAACCTCTTTGGCTGCGGACTGTCAACGTGCTATCCCTGCCGAATCTTAAGTTTGACGATCTCTGATCTCAAGATTAGCCCTGACTCTTGCCCTGCTCCGGCTCAGCAAACTCTCCCGAGCGCCAGGGCATCTCCTGCAAGAGCCACGAGTTGCCATCAGGATCGCTGAAGCCCACATACTTGATGCCTTGATCGTGCTCGTCGATGTCGCTCACCTCGACACCGCGACTGGCGAGTAGCTCACGGGCCTTGCTGGCATCCCTGACGACCAGATGGATCGCTTTGAGCGAGCCCGGCTGCATGTTGTCGATGTCGGGCATGCCAGTGCCGATCACGATCGAGCACGCCGAGCCGGGCGGCGTGAGCTGGACCACACGCATGCCATTGCGGGGCTGGACATCATGGTCGACATGAAAGCCGAGCTTCTCGGCGTAGAAAGCCTTGGCGCGGTCGACATCGGCCACCGGAATCGGCACAAGCTCAAGCTTCATCTCCATGATTGATGCTCCTGTTCTTCAATCGTCACAGCTCCAAACGTCGATCAGTTTACAGCTCGATATTACGCAAGCGCGTCGCGCCGAGCAGCATCGGCAGCCAGAGCGCCAGCACGGTCAGCAAAATTGCCGCGCCCCAGCCCACGAGATAGGTCCAGTTGCCCCACATGCCCGCCGTCAGCTGTGCGCCCGAGATCAGCGCCAGCATCAGGCCGCTGTAGATGAAGTAGAGGATCGTTCCCAGGCAGCTTGCGCGAGCACTGCGCATCTTGTTCGGCTGCTGCCAGTCGAATCTGGGAAACGCCGCGCCCAGCCCGGTGGTGATTCCCGCCACGCCGAGCCCGGTCATGACAACCAGCAGCCAATCCTGGAGCAGCTGAGCTGCCGTAAGCTCTTTGAGCAGCCCCAGCGTTACCACGAACAGCGTCCCGATCAGCGGAAACGGCAGCCAGGCCAGCAGCCATTTGGCCCACAAGATCGTCCACACATCGATCGGAGCAAGCCTGAGCAGCCAGATCGTGTTGCCCTCGCGGCTCATCCCGGTCAATCCCAGATGGCTGGCGATCAAGACGCAGACGAATAAGCCCATGCCGACCAGCGTCGTATCGGCGAAGGCGTCGGGCGCTCCAATCGTGGCCTCGCTCAGCTGGGCGTCGGTGATCACGCGCCAGATCCAGAAGACCGAGATCGCGAGGGGAAACAATAGCTGCGACAGCTGCTGCAAGTCACGCGGCAGCACACGCAGATCACGCCGAACGATCGCGCCGAGCGGCGTTCCCGTGCTGCGTCCTTCAGCCGCCGTCAGCTCGCGCTGAGCCCGCCGCCGCACGCGACCAGCGCCCGTGCCGGCCATGCTGACCCAGCCGGTGTAGTACAGGCGCTCGGCCAGCACCACGCAGAGCGCGAAGAGGCCGAGTGTTGCCAGCAGGTACAGGCTGCCGAAGATCAGCAGCGTCTGGAGATCGCCGGTGCCCGCCGCAATCATCACCCGTGCGCCCCATGATGTCGGCAGCGCGGGAACATCGAAGCGTAGCAGCCGCTCGGCGTTCTGCGTCGTGGCGAAGTCATCGCTCGTCAACATCTGCGAGCCGACATAGATCGCAAAGCCGAACAAGCCGCCGACGATCGTGAGCACATCGCGCAGACGCTTGGCTGGAATAAAGCGCACCAGCAGCATCGTCAGCAGCGCGCCGATACTGACCGGCAGCAGCGGCAGCAGCAACAGCACAATGAAGAGCGTCAGATAAAAGCCAGCGCTGTAGCCGAGCGCCTGCCCATAGCCTGCTAGCGCGGGAGCCAGCAGCGTGAAGAACAGCAGATAGGTGGTGACGAGCCCTTCCAGAAAGCGCGCCAGAAAGACCGAGCGCACCGGCACCGGCGTTACCAGCAGCGTGTCCAGATCCCGCGAAAGATACAGTGTGGAGAGCGCAAACGAGATGCTGCTCAGCAGCAGCGGAAACGAAAAGAGCGTCAGCATGATGCTCGGCACGGCGGCAAAGAAGCGATCGATGCTGCCGAACTGTGCCGTCAGCTCCGGCGCGACCTGCTCGATATGCAGCAAGCCGTCCACGATGTATTTGCTGAAGGTGTACAGCCCGTACGAGAGGCCCAGCAGCACCAGCGCCGCGATCAGCGTCGAGAGCTTGCGCGTGATCTTGCCGCGCCAGAAGCTGTTGCGCGCCACATGCCAGCGTGCTCTGAGGATCGTCCACGCTCCGCCGAAAACAGATGGCCTTGCCGTTGTCACACACGCTCCGATCTCTATGAAGAACAAAGGAACAAGTGAACAGAGGAACAAATGATCAGGATTCTTTTTGTTCTTTGTTCGTGATCAGGCCCTCACCCTGGGCCCTGCGGGCGAACAAAGGAACAAGGAAAACAAACGAACAAATGATCAGCTTCTTCTCTGTTCTCTTATTCGTTAGGTTCTAGCTTCGCCCAGAGGGCACCCGGTTCTTGGTTCTTCGTTTCTCCGCAACACTCCGGCTTAATTTGCGTCTCATGATAGAGTACTCATACACACTTTCATAAGTACTCACTCATCGCCCGCTCCCG
>DASWTQ010000579.1:0-10806 GCA_036402055.1 Herpetosiphonaceae bacterium | reverse complement strand
GTGCCCGCGCCGCTGCTGATCCCGTCCCGCATGCGCCTGGCGACGCTGGACATCTCCGGCTACGCGCTGCATCGAGTTGACGGCAGCAAGGATACACTGGCCTCGCTGGCGGCGGCGAACCAGAATCCCGCCGATCTTGCGGTCGCCAACGCCGACGTCGACGGATTGCTCAATCCCGGCGGCCAGATGCGCTACAGCGGCGTTACGCTGGCGATCGGCGCGAACGATACTTTCAAGACGATGCAGGATCGCTTCAACGCGAGCTTCGTCGTCACGGCCGACACGCTGACGGCTTTGAGCGCGCAGGACGTGCCGGCAGAGTTGATCACGAAGCTCCAGCCGCTGGTCGGCCACAGCTATGCCGATGCCGCTGCCTTTATCGCGGCGGTGCAGCAGGCGCTGGACGCACAGCAGACCGCGCGCTATCAGGTTGTGCTGCTCGACGCGGCATCCGTGGCGACGACCACGCCCGCGACGATCGCGCTGCTGGGCGAGCAGAATGCCAAGGTGAGCGGCCTGCTCAAAGATAAGAGCCTGCTGCTGCTGCCGCCACCGCCGCTGGTCTCCTCGGCGACGATCGCGCTGCAAAACAGCCCGTTCCCGGCCAATCCGATCTTCCCGCTGACGGTGGAGATCACGATGAGCCGCGATCCCAAGCTGATCGATCCGAACTTCGCCGACACGCCGAGCGTGCAGACCAGCAGCACGACGCTGGCGCCCAATCCCGATTTCATGGCGACGGGAGCGGCCACCAGCACCGCCAGCCTCCAGCAGTTCGCCGCCGATTTCGAGCAGGCGTTTCTGTACCGGCTCAAGCTGGCGACGGGCAATCGCAGCAAGCAGAAGACCCAGAACTGCCAGCCGACCGGCGAGAACGCGCTGGCCAGCGACGACGACGGCGCGTCGACCCGCTCGCTGTGGGCCGTTAATCTCAGCAGCAGCGGCATCGACTACCGCCTGACGCCACAGCCGCTCTTCTTCATCCCCGCGCCGCTGGCCAACGTACTGCTCGACACCAGCAGCGCGATCCAGCTCGACGCCTACGATTCGCAGACCGGACTACAGCCGAACGCCGGGCCGCGACAGGTCTTCCACGCGATCGATCTGGATAGCTGGGGCCGCGCCTTCCTTGAGGCCGTCGACGCCTTCCTCGATCCGACGTTTGTGGTGCCGGCCACACAGATCGACAGCGCAACCCTGGGGAGCGTTCAAACGCTGCTCAAGGCCAAGCAAACGCTGGCCGACGCGATCACGGCGCGTGTGATCCCGGTCTTTGACTACAGCGCCGCGACGACGTTCGGCAGCATCACCGCCGCGCTTGGCTTGCCGCTGAGCGTGCTCTCGACGCAGTATCACCAGACGAAGGGCTTCTTCAACCAGACCACGATCACGGTCGGACAGGCGCACTACAACGCCACGCCGCAGGACACGATCGACAGCGTGGCGAAGGGCCTCAACCTCCAGCCGAGCGCGCTGGTCACGGCGCTTCAAGACAACGCGCAGGTGATCAATGCCAGGGCCGTGATCGCCGCGCTGCTGGACACCGCCACCGCCGAGGCCGCCGCGACGCTTGAGCAGCGCCTGCTGATCGCGCTCTCTGAGGCGTACACCGTCGACTCGATTGTGCAGTACAACGTCGGCGTCCAGTCGCCCTGCCCCGATCCCGATACCGCGCCGAATCTGTTTGGCAAGCCGATCGCGCGCAGCTTCACGATCCCGGACAAAGCCACGCTCGCGACGATCGGCGCGGCCTTCCCGGTTCACCTCAGCCCGCTGCATGTGGCGCTCACGCTGTACTCCACGCGCAATATTCTGGCTCCCGGCGTCAAGATCGACGACTACACGATCACCAGCCAGGATACGATCGAGACGCTGGCGATCCAGCTCACCGGCGGCGATATTCCTAAGCTCGTCGTGCTGCTTCAGCAGTCGGGCGCCGCGATCTTCAAGCCCAACACCGTGGTGCCGCTGGCCGAGTTTACCTTTGTCACCGGCCAGGGCGTCGGCCTGATCGACATCGCGCAGTACTTCCAGCTCACGCCCTACGATGTGGTGGTGGCGGATCAAGATCTGCCGGATCTGCTGGTCACCGGCGCGACGATCAAGGTCGGCGATAAATCGTACCCTGTGAAAGAACACGATACGTTCGCTGATGTAGCGACCGCGCTGGATGTTTCGCTGCAAGATCTGTCGACGGCGCTGGTCCAGCCCTCGCTCAGCGACAACCCGATCGCGCCCAAAGCGACCTTTGCCGCGCTGAAGCTTCAGGTCGACTACAGCCTGTCGACGGCGAAGGTCGCGCTCAACAACGGCCAGTCGCATCTGACCTTTGTGTTCAGCACCAAGAACGAGGGCAGCGCCAGCCGAGTGTTCCTGGATCTGAGCTATAAAGTTACGGCGCTGGAGTTCGACATCGAAAATCTGGTCGGCATCGAAGGCTACCAGGCGTCGGGCTGGCTCTCGTTCCTGATCCCGATCGACGCGAACGATCCTAACCATCGCAATCGGATCGGCCAGGTCGCGGTTCCGGTGCCGATCCGCGCCTATCCAACACCGCCCGGCCTGGTCGCACAGCAAATGGCGACGCAGGACGCGACGCAGCTCGGCGATGTGCGCAAGTGGCAGTACCAGTACACCTATGATCACGCCAACGTGATGCAGGACACGATCCATACGCAGGTGCAGTACAACGTGCCGCTGCTAGGCAAACCGCTGTCGCTCTTCAAAGCTACGCCAACACGTAATCTGTTCGAGGCGCTGGCGAACTTCACCACGCTGTATCCCGCGATCCAGCAAGATCTGCTGATCCTTGGCGGTGGCGGCGATAAGAATGTCGCTAAGCGGGCGGTGCAGGCGCTGCAAACGCTGGCCAGCGAGATCGCGCAGGCGTGGAGCAGCTGGCAGGAGGTGTTTGTTCCGGTCACGGTCGGCAATGCCGAGTTCGAGATCAGCGAGATCTTCGCCGACGAAACGTTGAGCGTGACGGTCACCGCGCTCAGCGACACGCCGATCGAGCCCGACGATTTCCCGCAGATCCAGGTGCCGGGCTACGAGCCGCTGCACGCGGGCATGTTCAAGTCGCTGGCGCTGATGCGGGCGCAGTCGAGCATCAATCGCGAGTCGAAGACCTACCAGTTCCAGCCGGCACCGCCACCAGCCGTGCAGCCGTCGATCCCGCAGGTTACGGTGATCTTCCCGGACCTGGATATTGTCAACCACCAGAACGCCTGGGGCGGCGTGTGGGTAATCCGCAACGCCAATCTTAACCCGTACCAGCCGACGAATCCGCATCTGATCTACCAGACGGCGACGATCAAGTTCAAGAATCCGCTGGTGCCGCTGATCAGCAACAACGATCCCTGGAATCAGGGCAGTTTGAAGCTTCAGAACAATCCAAGCCAGGAGATCGCCGAGCTGACCAAGCTGCTGCAAGCCACGTTCGATACGCTGCTGCCCGCCAGCCTGCAACCGACGTATGTGGTCAAAGTCACGGTTGCGTACAACTTTATTTTGCAGCAAGACCCGACAACCCACGCGGAGCTGGCCTCGTTTGTGCCGATTCTACTGCTGCCGCGTGGCCTGTACACGCCCGGCAGCCCCACGATCGAGGACTCGACGGCGGTGCCGCTGTCGCTGGCGGAGCTGGCGAAGGCGCTGATCGACTGGTACTACAACACCAAACCATCGGCGAACGGCGCGTACTTCCGGCTGAGCCTGTCGCTGTTCCCGCAGCTCAGCGGCGTTACCGAGAGCACGCCGCCAGTGCTTCAGGTCAACGATCTGCGCATCGAGCTACAGGTTGCCGGTGTGTGATCGGTGCGGTGGAACGACGAGGCGGGCGCTGCAAGTGGATATTTGCAGCACCCGCTTGATTCGGAGGAAAAACGATGGACTAGCTGAAGACCCAGCACGGCCGTCCATCCGCCAGCGTGCCCTCGGCGCACAGGCTGAGACCGGCGTCACGAAACAGCGTGGCCTGGCGCTGCTCCTGCCGGCTGATCGTGAACACCACGCGATCGAAGGCCCACTCGGCGGCCAGCCAGGCGCGCAGAGTCGCCAGCAGATGCGCGTCGAGATCCGTGGCCAGCTCTGAGGTACGGACCCAAAAACCAATGTTGGCGGCGTAGCTTGCGCCGACACAGCACGGCTCAGCCACCGGCGCGACAGGCATCAGGTAGATGCAGCTGAGACAGCGCGTGCCGAACGGATCGAGGACAGTGAAGGTGAAAGCCTCGCGCGCGGCGTGCTCACGCTCATGCTGCTGCAAGCCGTCGAGGTTTTGCGCCAGCGTGAAGTCGTCGTCGGGCCAGCGACCGCCGCTCCAGCCGCGTAGCTGCTCCTTGCTGTCCATCACGGCCTCGTAGTCAAGCTCGACATCCGTGGCACGCAGCGGGCGCAGCCACAGCCGATCGGTGCGCGTTTCTTCGGGTACCGGAGCTTGGTCTGGGTAAAAGTTCATTGGATCGAATTCCTAGGCGTGTGCTGGATGCGGCAAGTATAGAGCGGGGCGTACAGAAGCAAGGCGGGAGTGGTGTGCTCAGAGGAATGCATCCTTCGGTGATTGGCATGCGCATGGCAGGAAAACATATTTATTTAAATCGGCCATACACGAGAGAATATAAGTAACGATATACAATAAATCCACAGCAATGGTTCAAAATCAAGTATTCGAAAAGCTAAGTAATTTCCACCTCGTGATTTATTATGTCGTGACTTGATGTAAAGATCTTCCCAATAATCTTGAATACGAGACGACAACGTATCTTCTAATCCTAGAAGTTGCACACCCAATGATCGACTCTCGAAATACCAAATAAATCCAACCAAACCGGTAATACCTGAAATACCAATTAACTCAAGTTGTGAAAATTCACCTCCAAAAATTATAATAGCAGTAATAAATAAATAAATAAATCGATTAGTTATTCGAATAGCAGCATGCCGTATGAGTAATACTTTATACTGTTGCAGCAACAAGATCTCCACAACAGACCGACGTTCTGTATATTCGTTACGGACGGTACTTTCCATGATTACTTTCTCGCTAAGGTTTTTGCTAAGTGGGCTATCACCGCGTCAACGGCCTTTGTTCCCTGAGGATTAGTAACTAAAGAGCAGGGCATAATTGCGATTTCGCTGAGCATCCTTCCACGAGCTTCTCTAAGCTCAGTGTTGAGAATTCCTTGAAATTTTGTCTTCCTACTCGTAACAACATCTTCAGTCACTTTGTCTAACTTGTTCATTACCAAAATAATCGACTTTACTCGATTACCTCTTTTCCCCTTGATCCGCCAATTGGACTCAAGTTCTCTACAAAACTCCAAAAGCCATGCAGCGGCCGCCCGATCTGGCTCTCCATCTAATGGAGATGTTAAGTCAGTCATAATAACGATAGCATGGGGTCTACGATAAAACACCTCATCGGCTTGCCAGGCAGCGCCTATTTGCCCTGGCACGTCTACTACTTTTTTAACACTAAGTTGGAGTGCTGAATCTCGACCCATCTTTATGTTGAAACGAGCGCTTTCTTCCACATCTCGTGTCTTACTTGTATCCTTTTCATCCTCAAATAAGCCAAATTGGAGGTAATCTACAAAAGTTGTTTTACCCGCTCGTGCCTGACCTACAATGATTACCTCTTTACCTTTGAGCCATGCCTTCACTATTTCCAGACCAGTAGGCGCAGCTCTCGAAATTACAGCAACCCCTACCTTCACTAAGGTTGCGCTAGTTTCGACTCCAGTCATCGAGGCCTCCTGTTTTGTAAGTATGTGAATTTGCCGCTCCCTTACGTGTACCTGGGCTTAACAGCGAACGATGACAATCTTAGAAATAACCTATCTGTATGAAGTTGCAATAACATATCTCCTTATTATCTATTGTACTTCATGCAGTCAACAGGATGAATCAAATTAATCTATGACTGGGTTTATTCTATAGGCTTGATCAACTACCAAGCAAGTCTACTTCAGTGCGCGTTTCTTCCGGCACTGGTGCTTGATCAGGGTAAAATTCCATGCGATCGAACTCCTCGGCGTGTGTTGCTTCGACAAGTATAGAGCAGGGCATGAGAGGCGGTAAGGTAGTCCATTCATTGATGTACAATAGGCATGAATGAATAGATCGAGCTATGACGATAAATATTAAACCCTGTCACAAATGTGGAAATACTGATTTTGGTTTCTGGACATCTGCAAGCACAGGGAAACAACATCGCTACTGCCTGCCGTGTCGACGATTGCGAGCAACCACGTACACCCAGAGGAAGATTGCAAATGGTGGTCGCCATACACGTCAACAATGGCTAGCAAAACTTGCCCAATTTACTTGTTGTCCACAGTGCAAACGTTCATGGGAAGCGATTCCATCTCGCCCAGATCGACGATACAAACATGTTTGGACGAAAGATCACATTATTCCATTGAACAATGGAGGAACAGATGATATTGGAAACATTCAGCCACTGTGTTACCAATGTAACTCATCTAAATGCGATGGTAAAAGACAGAGTCAGCGAAGTATAGAAACATAATAAGATCAAAGAAGAATATAAGCCGAGCAATAAATTGACCGGGACTCGCCATGAGCCCCGGTCGCGCTTTTTCCTATGTTGGAATCCAGCTTACGGCCTGACCTTCACTGTGTCGCCGCCGAGGAAGGCCGCGCCGTCGAGCAGATAGCCGATCACGCCGAGTTCGATCTCGCCGCTGTAGCCGTTGAGCGCCGCGCCGATCTGCTGGCCGTCAAGCTTGACCATCAGATCCGGCACGCCGTCGCCGTCATGGTCGCCAACGGTTGCTGGAGACGCCTGCACATAGATCGGCCTGCCATCCACAAATAGCCGCAGCGTCGTGACGGCCGCGCTGGCGACGTCGTAGCCTTGCGGCAGCTCGACGTACACCGTGGCTACGCGCTGGCCCACGCTGAGCTTCCACGAGTCGGGATCGATGTTGACCGAGGCCGGAACCACATCGCCGACGCGGATCAGCGGCTGCGCGGGCTGCGACATGTCTACGCCCAGATAGTAGCTGGTGTGCGGCGGCTGGTTGTAGCCGATGTTCTGCCAGGCGATGCCCAGACGATACACCGGATCGTACATCAGCGTGACAAAGCGATGCTCGGTGACGTATGGCGTGGTGTACAGCCGCAGCGCCGTGCTGTCCTCGGTGCGCCACAGCACCTCCTCGCGCCAATCGCCAAAAAGATCGGCCTGCAAGCTGGGGTTGCCCTTGGTGCCGTTGTTCGACAGCGTGCCGTCGGCGGTGAGCAGGTTCACCAGCGTGTTGTTCTGGTAATCCCACTTGCCGATCGTGCCGACGCCCGCGCCGGTCGCATCCGAGTAGTTGTGGTCGAGCAGCTCGCGCAGCAGATCGCCGTCCCACCAGATCGCGAAGTTGGCGGGCGGAATGCTGGTCGAGATCTGCTGGCCCTGCGCGGTGTAGAGCCCACCCGTTGGGCTGTTCCACGCGCCGCCGATCGCCCACGCCTCCGCGCCTTTGAAGCGCGGATCGACATCCGCTGCCACGCCGCGCCCGGTATCGCGTCCGGTGAACACGCCCCAGATCGTCTCACCGGTATCGGCGTCGCGGAACTCGATCCCGTACTGGGCGCTGGTCGACTCGTGGACCTGGAACACTTCCAGCCCTGGTCGATCCGGATCGAGATCGCTGAGATGCATCGCGTCGCCGTGGCCGAGCCCCGTGGTGTAGAGCGGCGAGCCGTCGTCGTCGAGCGCCATCGCGCCGTACGTGATCTCGTCGCGACCATCGCCGTCGACATCCGCGACGCTCAGGTTGTGATTGCCCTGCGCCGTGTAGGCGCTGCCCCACACGTTGCTGTCGAAGATCCACTGCCTGGAAAGCTGCCCGCCGCGCCAGTTGTAGGCCGCCAGCACGGTGCGCGTGTAGTAGCCGCGCGCCACTACAATGCTGGGCCGCTCGCCGTCGAGATAGGCCACGCCCGCCAGGAAGCGATCCACGCGGTTGCCGTACGAGTCGCCCCAGGAGCTGACGTTGCCACGCAGTGGATCGTAATTCGTCGTCGCCAGCGCGCGGCCGGTCGTGCCTTCGAAGACCGTCAGATACTCAGGACCGGAGAGAATATAGCCGCTTGAGTTGCGGTAGTCGGCCGCCGGATTGCCGATCACCGTGCCGACGCCATCCGTGGTGCCGTCCGCAGTCTTGGCCACGATCTCGGCCTTGCCGTCGCCGTCAAAGTCGTAGACCAGGAACTGCGTGTAGTGCGCGCCGGCGCGAATGTTCCGGCCCATGCCGATCCGCCACAGCAGCTGGCCCTCGAACGTGTAGGCGTCCAGGAACACCTCACCTGTGTAGCCCGCCTGCGAGTTATCCTTGGAGTTGGACGGGTCCCACTTGAGCACGATCTCATACGTGCCGTCGCCGTCGAGATCGCCCACGCTGGCATCGTTGGCGCGATAGGTGTAGGCCACGCCGTCGGGAGTTGTGCCGCCGGCCGGCTTTTGCAGCGGAATATCGCGATAGGTCGCGGCCCAGACATTGGCGCTGTCCGAGCCAGTCTGCTCGCCGCCGTTGACGATCGCGCGCACGCTGTAGATCGCGCTGGCATTGCCGGCCGGATCGAGATAGTTAGTGCTGGTCGTGATCGGCGCCGCGTTGATTTTCTGGCCGTCGCGATAAAGATTGAAGGCGATATTCGCGGGATCGGTGCCCAGCATGCGCCAGCTCACCAGCACGCCGCCCTCAACCGGCACCGCGATCAGCGCCCGATCGATGCGCTCCATCTGCCGCAGCGTCGTGCGCGTGATCGGCGTCTTGAGCACATTCGAGGGAGCCGACAGCCCGCCCTGGCTCACAGCGACAACCTGATAGTAGAAGTTGGCGGTTTTGGGCGAGGTCGTATCGGTATAGCTCGGCTGCGTCGTGGTCGCGATCTTGACGAACGGTCCGCTGGCCGTGCTCGACTGGTACACGTAGTAGACCAGCGCGCCGCTGACCGCATTCCACTGGATCGTGATCGCGTCCTGGCGCGCGCTGAGCAGACGCAGATTGGCTGGCGCGCTCGGCACGGCAACTGCTGGATCTTTCACTGCTACCGCCAGCGGCGCGCTGCGAGCCGACTCGATGCCCGTCGATCCTACCTGCGTCACACGATACACATAGCTCAGGCCCAGCTCAACCGTTGTGTCGGTGTAGCGCGTATCAGCCGTGCTGCCGATCTGTGTATAGTCGGTCTGGCCTTCGAGCGCGCGATACACGTTGTAGCTCGTCGCACCTTCCACCGCATCCCAGCCAAAAGTCACCGAAGGATTGATCGTCAGCGATGTTTGCTCGACATGCAGCCCGGTCGGCGCGAAGTTCGGCACCATCTCGATCGCGTTGACGCGGCCATCGCGACCAAAGGCAAAGTTCATCTGGCCATCGCTCACGGTCACGATCGTCGTCAGTTCGGAGAAGTTCCCGCTGCTTGAGGTGATCGAGTTGCGCGCAATACCTTCGATCGTGACTGTGGTAGTGTTCGACGCGATGTTGTCGCCGGCAATGATTTTGACCGAGTAGTCGCCGTTCGCTACATCGACTTTAAAGCCATAGGTGCCGTTGGTGAAATCGCGCCGCAGATCGTCGGGAGCGCCGCGATCGCGAAAGGTTGGCGTGCCTTCGATGCCGTAGCCACGCTCGGCGGTATAGAGCATCGTGTTGGCGACCTGCTGATAGCCTGCCGCGACCGGGCTGGTCGTCGAGCCGAAGTCGAACTTGAGGTTGGTCACTGCTGCGGCTAGCGTGGTCGTTTGCACGAGAGACGGAAACGCGGTGAGCAAGAGCATCGCCGACACAAACACGTGTGTCGCCTTGAGCAGCCGGGGACGCTGGTTCACTCTCTACCTCCTTCGGTAGCTTTCGTCGCTGATTCGGTAAGGTGAAGCGATGGAGATGTTGACTACGGAGAAGATTTGATATAATATATAATCCTTGATATAATATATAATATAAACTTCTTTCTGTCAATCTTCTTTTACCTACAACGTGACTAACAGCGCTTAGTGCTTACGGAGGATCGTATGTCGGAGCACAGAATTGGCCTGATCATGAACGGCGTAACCGGCCGGATGGGCATGAATCAACATTTGATTCGCTCGATCGTCGCCATTCGACAACAAGGAGGTGTCGCGCTGCCCAATGGAGATCGGCTGATGCCCGATCCCGTTCTGGTCGGACGGAGCGAGCACAAGCTCAAGGCGCTGGCTCGCGCCCACGGCATCGAGCGCTGGAGCACCAATCTTGAGCGCTGCCTGGCCGACCCTGACGACATCATTTACTTCGACGCGCAAACCACAACCCGTCGCGCCGAGAGCGTGCGCCAGGCGATCGACGCGGGCAAACATATCTACTGCGAAAAACCGATCGCGACCGACCTACAAACCTCGCTCGATCTGGCGCGCCATGCCCGCGAGGCCGGTGTCAAAAACGGCGTGGTGCAAGATAAGCTGTGGCTGCCCGGCTTGCTCAAGCTCAAGCGGCTGGTCGACAGCGGCTTCTTTGGTCGCATCCTGTCGGTGCGCGGCGAGTTTGGCTACTGGGTGTTCGAGGGCGACTGGCAGCCGGCGCAGCGGCCCTCGTGGAACTATCGCAAAGAAGACGACGGCGGCATTATCGTCGATATGTTCTGCCACTGGCGCTACGTGCTGGATCACACCTTCGGCCCCGTGCGATCGGTCTCGTGCCTGGGCGCAACGCATATTCCCGAGCGCGCCGACGAGCAGGGCAAGCGCTACACCGCCACCGCCGACGACGCGGCCTACGGCACGTTCGAGCTTGAGGGCGGCATCAT
>DASWTQ010000578.1:0-14129 GCA_036402055.1 Herpetosiphonaceae bacterium | reverse complement strand
GGCCGCCGAAAACAAAAAGCTGCCGGGCTGTGTCGCCGGACGCAGCAGGCGCCGCTCGCGCCACATCAAGCCTGCGATCCCGCCCGCCAGCATCACCAGCGAGCGCAGGCCGGGACGTAAGCTCCTGGTCGCGCGATAGATCGCGGTTACAGCGGCTACCGCCGGCACCGCCGGGATCAGCGGACGCACCAGCAGCGCCTCGGCCTGGCGCAGATGATTCGACATCGCCGGAATCGCCGCCAGCCGATCGATCTCGACCAGCGTTTCTGGCGGCAGGCCAACCTCGGCGGCATACGGCGC
Organism: Herpetosiphonaceae bacterium; assembly: GCA_036402055.1. GTDB lineage: Bacteria > Chloroflexota > Chloroflexia > Chloroflexales > Kallotenuaceae > LB3-1. Next base: position 13,829 of record DASWTQ010000578.1, on the reverse strand, counting down.
TACCAGCTTGCGGCGATACTCCTCGCGCCGCTCTTGCTGCTGGGCCTCGGTCAGGCGGCTGGTTTTGCGCAAGATCCGCGCAAAAAATTGCAGATGGTAGCCCAGCACGGCGATGCCCATGATCGGATGCGTTCGCAGCGCCCACATCAGATAGCGCGTCGCGGGCTTGACGTTATCGGCGAACGGATCGAGGCGCTCGATGTGGTTGAAGAGATAAAGCACAAAGAACGAGCCGAGCGGCAGCTCGATCAGCTCGGGACGATCCGGCAGCGTCGGCTGCATCAGCGTCGCGAACGAGTTATTGACATCGTACTGCTGGCCGTGCTCGGCATAGACCAGGCCGGGCACGTAGAAGATCCAGGGATGCACGGCGATACGTCCGGCGACATCGACGCTGGTACGCTCGGCGATCAGCTCTTTGAGCCGCGTCTGAACCGCAGGCCAGATGAACTCGATGTCGTGGTTGCCGAGCACCAGATCGACAGCGTGACCGGCGTCGATGAAGCGGCCCAGCGCATCGAAGACAGCTCGATGACCGCGCGCGATCTCGTTCAGCTTGTCGACGGTATCGGCGCTTGAGGTCAGGCCGTCGTGCTTGCGCGAGCGCTCGACCTGCAAAAAATCGACGAAATCGCCCAGGATCACCAGCCGCCAGGTGCGCTTCTCCGAAGTCGCCTGCGCGATCAGCTTGTCGATGAAACGAGCAAACGCGGCATCGTAGAAAAAATCCTCGTTCCGGCTGAAGGTGCCGGTGCGGCGATTGTAGCCCGACGACATATGAAAATCGCTGACGATCACGATGTCGCGGCCATCATCTACGGGCATACCTTCGCTCCTTGGTAGTTCGAGATTGCGCGGCGATGGTATCACAGGCGCGCGCGGTATAGCAACCACTAGCCAATATCGTCAGGCGTTGTCCCGCGATGGACTGAGCGGCGCGGGCAGCTCGTGCATACACAGCAAGATTCCGCCGCGCACGGTAATGCCGGCCTCGGTGCCGACCAGGACGTTGCTGACACCACGGGCCGGCCCCAGGCTCAGCGACTCGTCACGCAGCGGGTAGTACAGTCCATCGGTGACAATTCCCGCGACCTCATCAGTCATCGGCAGCAGCGAGACAATATCGCCGGGAGCGCCATAGATGCGCGCCGACTGGCGGATCGCGAACAGCTCCCAGCGATCGTGGAGCATACGCACATCGGCCGCAGCCAGCGCGGGATGTGTCAGCAGCTGAAGATTTGCGAGATGCTGATCGGGCCGTCCGCCCAGCGCCGCCAGCACATAAATGCAGGTCGCGCCGCGCTCGATCGCCTGAAGCAGCGCCAGCTCCAGATCGGTCTCGTTCTTGTGGACGGAGTGTCGCTGCACCTCGACGCCCGCCTGCTCCAGCTCCTCAAGCTGCGCGGGCGCAAGCGAGTCGAAGTCGCCCACCGCGATATGCGGCAGCAGATCCAGCGCCAACAGGTAGCGCGCGCCGCCATCCGCCGCAACACGCAGGTCAGCCTGCTGCAACAGCGATCGAAACGGCAGAAGATCGGCGGCGGGCGCATCGGCCACGACCACGGCGCTGTACGTTGGGGTTGCGTTGCTCATAGAAATCAAGAACCAAATGAAAGAACGAAAGAACAAGAGAACAAAGAAACCAAGGAACAAAGAACCAAGGAACAAAGAACCAAGAACCTAACGAAAGAAGCGAGAAGTACCCATTCTTCCCCCTCGCCTGCGGCGGCGGGAGAGGGGGAGTCGCCATAGCGACGGGGGTGAGGGCCACTCGCCCGCTCAGTGCAAAATGCGTGACAGAAACAGCTTGGTGCGCTCGTGCTGCGGATTGCCAAACACCTGATTCGGCTCTCCCTGCTCGACGATCTTGCCCTGATCCATGAAGACCACGCGATGCGCCGCGTTGCGCGCAAAGCCCATCTCGTGCGAAACAACCACCATCGTCATGCCGTCACGCGCCAGGTCCAGCATCACGTCGAGCACCTCTTTGATCATCTCGGGATCGAGGGCCGACGTCGGCTCGTCGAAAAGCATAATCTTGGGCTGCATCGCCAGGGCGCGCGCGATCGCCACACGCTGCTGCTGGCCGCCCGAGAGCTGATTCGGAAAGCTGCTGGCCTTGTCGGGAATGCCGACCTTCTCCAGCAGATCCATCGCGACGGTCTCGCTTTCTTTGCGCGAGCGCTTGCGCACATGCTGCTGCGCCAGGCAAACGTTGTCGAGCACCGTCAGATGCGGAAACAGCTCGAAGCGCTGAAACACCATCCCGACCTCGGCGCGCACCGAGTTGATGTTGCCGCGCTTGTCGTTGACCTCGATCCCGTCGACCGTCACGCGACCCTGATCCGGCACTTCCAGATGATTGATACAGCGCAGCAGCGTGGACTTGCCCGAGCCCGACGGCCCGATGATCATCATCACCTCGCCGCGATCGACGTCGATGCTCACATTGTCGAGCGCCTGGAGCTTGCCGAAGCGCTTGGAAACGTTCTCGATCTGAATCATGCTAGCGTTTGCCACCACTTGTCCTCCGTTCGATCACGCGCACGCCCAGCGACAGCAACAGCGTGAGAATAAGATACAGGATCGCCACCGCGTTGAAAGTCCGAAATGTATTGAACGTGCGCGCCGCCTCGATCTGGCCTAGCTTGGTCAGCTCGTTGACGGCGATCGCCGAGACCAGCGACGAGTCTTTGAGCATGGCGATAAAATCGTTGCCGAGCGGCGGCAGCACCCGGCGGATCGCCTGCGGCAGGATGATATGGCGCATCGCCTGGGGATAGCTCATACCCAGCGACCGGGCCGCCTCCATCTGCCCGCGCTCGATCGACTCGATGCCGGCGCGGTAAACCTCGGCCAGATACGCGCCGTAGCCGATCGCCAGCGCCATAATGCCCGACAGCAGCGGATTGCGGTTCGTGCCCAGCATCGGCGCGAGCACAAACTGCGCGTAGATGATGATCACCAGCAGCGGCACGCCGCGAATAATCTCGACATAGACCGTCGAGATCGTGTAGATGATCGTGTTGCGCGAGACGCGGCCCAGCCCGGCGATCAGCCCGATCACCATCGCCGCCGCGTAGGAGAGCACCGACAGCACAATCGTCAGCCCGACGCCGCGCAGCAGGTAGGTCAGCGCTCGGACATACTCCGGCGACTGGAGCATCGAGAAGATCACGATCGCGCCCAGCAGCAGAATAATGATCAGCCACCACGGAGCTTGCGCCAGCCTGGCTCCCAGCATTGTGTCGCCTGGCCGACGCCGGACTTCGCTTCCTATGCCCATGGGCGTTCTCCTGTGGTTGCCGGCGAGGTATGCGCACATACCCCGCCAGCGACATTCGGGCCGGCTACTTGCTGTTGTACGTCTGCTTCAGCTCGTCAATCTTGCCGTTGCCCTTGAGCTGGGCAACGCCCGCGTTGATCGCGTTGAGCAGCTCGGTGTCGCCCTGCTGCACGGCGATGCCATAGTCCTCGGTGGTGAAGGGCTCGCCCACGATCTTGATCTTGCCCTCGTACTGCGGCTGGCGTGAGTAGTCCGCCGCCGGCACGCTATCGACCACAACCGCGTCGATCGTGCCGTTCGCCAGGTCGGCAAAGGCCAGGTCGATCGTCTGGTAGCGGCGCAGATTAGCATCGGGAACTTTGCCGACATTTAGCGCCGCTTCCTCGCCGGTGGTGCCGGTCTGGACGCCGACCTGCGCATTGGCCAGCATTTCAGCGCCGGTGATCGTGGTGTTATCGTTGGCGGTGACGATCACCTGGCCGACCGTGATGTAGGGCTCGCTGAAGGCGACGATCTTTTTGCGCTCGTCGGTGATCGTGACCGAGGACATAACCGCGTCGAACTGCTTGCTCTGGAGCGCGGTGAAGATCGTGTCGAAGCTGGTGTTCTGGAACTCGGGCGTGAAGTTGGCCAGCTTGCCGATCTCGGTCCTGACATCCACGTCACAGCCGACAATCTGATTGCTCTGCGCGTCGACCGACTCCATCGGCGGGTAGGTCGCGTCGGTGCCGACGACGACTTTGCGGCCGCCGAGATCCGGCACACTGCCGCCGGCCGCGCTGGTTGCCGCAGCCGAACTTGCGGGCGCGCTGGCACTAGCCGCCGGGCTAGAGCCGGTTGTGTCGGTGCCGGTGCCACTCTGACCGCACGCCGTGACCAGCGCCATCAACACCGCCAGCAGCATCGTAAACGAAAACCGTTTCATCTGTTTCCTCCTTTGAGGGACGATTATAAAGCAAGACGCGATTATTCCGCTACAGGACTGGCAAAATGCTTGCATCCTTAACGAGAAGAGGCAACCCCACGGGGCTGCCTCATCGATCGAGCAAACTTCGTACCAGCTTTGGCTTCTACTTGGCTGGCGATGAGTTAGCTATTTATCTTCGTCCAGACTCAGCACGGCCATAAACGCTTCCTGCGGAATCTCGACGTTGCCGACCATCTTCATGCGCTTCTTGCCTTCTTTTTGCTTTTCCAGCAGTTTGCGCTTGCGCGTGATGTCGCCGCCGTAGCATTTGCTGAGCACGTCTTTGCGCATGGCACGCACGGTCTCGCGGGCGATGATCTTGGCGCCGACTGCGGCCTGGATCGGCACCTCGAACATCTGGCGCGGAATCAGGCTACGCAGCTTCTCGACCAGCTTGCGGCCCTGGCCCTGGGCAAACTCGCGATGGATCACCATCGAGAGCGCGTCGACGGGCACGCCGTTGACCAGCACGTCCATCTTGACCAGATCCGCCGGCTGGTAGCCCGCCAGCGTATAGTCCAGCGAGGCGTAGCCCTGTGTGCGCGACTTGAGCTGATCGTAGAAGTCGATCACGATCTCCGAGAGCGGAATGCGATACTTGAGCAGCACGCGCGTTTCTTCGAGATATTCCATCGACTCGAAGATGCCGCGCCGCGTGGTGACCAGCTCCATGACCTGGCCGATGTAGCGCGTCGGCACGATCACGCTGATCTGCATCACCGGCTCCTCGATCTCCTCGATATTGGACGGATCGGGCATCTCGGACGGATTGTCCACCACGACGATCTCGCCCTTGGTCGTCAGCACCTGGTACTCCACCGATGGCGCCGTGATCAGCAGGTTGAGATTATACTCACGCTCCAGGCGCTCGCGGACGATCTCCATGTGCAGCAGGCCAAGAAAGCCCGCCCGGAAGCCAAAGCCGAGCGCCGCGCTGGTCTCGGGCTGATACGAGAGCGCCGCGTCGTTGAGCTTGAGCTTTTCGAGCGCATCGCGCAGATCGGTGTAGTCGTTGGACTCGACCGGGTAGATGCCGGCAAAGACCATCGGCTTGGCCGGACGATAGCCCGGCAGCGGATCGGCGGCCTGGCGTCCCGGCAGCGTGACGGTATCGCCGACCTGCACGTCGCCGACATCCTTGAGCCCCGTCGCGATATAGCCGACCTCGCCGGCGTGCAGCACGTCCACGGGCGTCATCTGCGGGCGGAACACGCCCAGCTCCAGCGCCTCGACCTTGACGCCGGTACCCATGAAGAAGACCTCTTGTCCGGCGCGAACCTCGCCCTCCATCACGCGAATATAGGCGATCACGCCTTTGTACGCGTTGTAGTGCGAGTCGAAGATCAGCGCCTGGACCGGCTTGTTGTCGTCGCCGCTCGGCGCTGGGATGCGCTTGACGATCGCCTCAAGGATCGCGGGCACGCCGGTGCCTTCTTTGGCCGAGACCAGCAGCAGCTCGTCGCCCTGCATCCCGATCACCCGCTCGATCTCTTCGGCGACCACCTCCGGCTGCGCGCCGGGCAGGTCGATCTTGTTGATCACGGGAATGATCGTCAGCTCGTGCTCCATCGCCATGTAGACGTTGGCCAGCGTCTGCGCCTCGATGCCCTGCGCGGCATCCACGACCAGCAGCGCGCCCTCACAGGCGGCCAGCGCGCGGCTGACCTCGTAGGAGAAATCGACGTGGCCGGGGCAATCGATCAGATTCAGCTCGTACTCCTGGCCGTCCTCGGCCGTGTAGCTCAAGCGAACCGCCTTAGCCTTGATCGTAATGCCCTTCTCGCGCTCAAGATCCATGCTGTCGAGCGCCTGCTCGCGCCGGTCACGCTCCGAGATCGCGCCCGTCAGCTCCAGGAGCCGGTCGGAGAGCGTGGTTTTGCCGTGGTCAATGTGGGCGATAATACTAAAATTTCGTACGTTTTTTGTCATTGTATGCTGGTGTTGCTAGCGAATCGAATACAAAAAATATGGCGCGGATCGCCATGTAACAGTGCGGTGTCAGGTTATCGACGCTGATAGTATACCATGAAGCGGCTCACTCGGCGCGATCCGGTTGCGGAGCCGCGCCCTGGATGCTTGACAGTCCCCAGGGCTGCGGGTATGCTCCTCACGGCTTTTGCATCGAGGAATATGTTGTGGAGATAGATACACCAACCGAGCGGCTGGTCAACGGCCGGATCGAGCCGGCGCGACCACGGGCGATTCCGTGGCGTCCACTGCTCTCGCTGCTCGGCACCATCGCGCTGACAATCGTGCTCGTGCTGCTGCCGATCGACGTGGCAAGCTGGGGCGCGCTCGGCTATCTGGGCGCGTTTGTGCTCACGCTCTTGTCGAGCGCGACGGTGCTGGTGCCCAGCGTGGCGCTCGGCGCGGCGCTCAAGTTCGGCGCGGCCAGCACTCTGAATCCGATCCTGGTCGGCCTGATCTCAGGGGTCGCGGCGGGCCTGGGCGAGAGCACCGGCTATCTGGCGGGACGCAGCGGCGCTGAGCTAGCGCATATTCAGGATCGACCGGCCTATCGCCGGATCGCGGCCTGGGTCGAGCGCCGGGGTACGCTGACGGTTTTTGTGCTGGCGGCGATCCCGCTGCCGCTGATCGACCTGGCAGGACTGGCGGCTGGCGCGATGGGCATGTCGTTTCTGCGCTTCGAGATCGCCTGTCTGGCCGGAAAGATCACGCGCTTCGTGCCGGTAGCGCTGCTCGGCCACTGGCTACGGCTCAACGGCTGGCTATAAGGAAAGAGACGGTTTATGCAAACTCTGCTGATCGCGACGACCAACCAGCACAAGTTCACGGAATATATCGCGCTGCTCGACGACCTGCCGTTCAAGCTCGTCAGCCTGAGCGATGTCGGCATCAGCGACGACGTCGAGGAGACCGGCGACACATTCAAGGCCAACGCGCAGCTCAAGGCCGAGGCCTACAGCCAGCGCAGCGGCCTGCTTACGCTCGCCGACGACTCCGGGCTGGAGATCGCGGCGCTGAACGGCGCTCCCGGCGTTTACTCGGCGCGCTACGGCGGCGTGACTGGCGCGGAGCAGCTGGCGCTGGTGCTCAAGCAGCTCGAAGGTCTGCCGTTTCACGAGCGGATGGCGCGCTTTGTGTGCGTGATCGCGATTGCCGAGCCCGACAAAACGATTCACTTCGTCGAAGGAACAGTTCCCGGCGCGATCGAAAACGCACCAAAAGGAACGAATGGCTTTGGCTACGACCCGATCTTTTATCTGCTGGATCGCGGAGTGACAATGGCCGAACTTCCAGCTGAAGAAAAGAATCGCATCAGCCACCGCGCACAAGCAGTAAAAAAAGCGCGAGCCGTGTTACTGGAAATAGCTGCAAATAGTAACGCATAGATATACGACAGCATAACGTTGACGCTCCTCAGACCAGAGGAGCGTTTTTGCTTGCCGTATTTTCACGACTGAATGAAGTAGATAGGAGTACTCCGAAGTTGACCAATAGAGGAATATTAATTAAAACTTTTTACCTTATAGAGCTATAAGACGACGTATTTGCATAAATATACAATATGCATACGGATGTTAGCTTGAAATTATTGATAGTTGTTGTAGAATACAGGCAAGAAACGGACAGAAGGATCATTTGATCTGCTTCTATGATCCTGAATCGGCTACAATAAGTCCTTGTCGGGTAGCACAAAGGGGGCTTGAGATGGCGAATATTCGAATCCTGACACCAGAGCAGCTCGAAGAGCGCGAGCAAAGACCCAAAGGTCGTAGTGGACGCAGACGCAGCGAAGAGCGCACACGCATTATTGAAGAGTATAAAGAAGCGCTACGCGGCGTAGAACCCGGTTTCGGCGGTGATGTATCGCTCGGCGAAGATGAAGAAAAACGTACCGTTCGGCAGAACCTAAAAGCCGCCGCTCAAGAACTCAATATGTCGCTGGAGTTCCGTCCGATCAAAGATAAATCACGGATTCATTTTCGCGTGATCACGCCGGAGCAAGCCCAGGCAAAACCGAAGCGCGGTGGACGCCCACGCAAAAATCCGGCTCGCAGCGCTTAATCGGCCGTCTAAAGCAGCAAAACCAGCGGCTGTGCGTGTTACAGCTCCATAGCGACCGATTATAGCTCTTTTGAAAGCAGCAAAAGTGCCGGTGCGCCGAACGGCAGCCAGGCCAGGAGGCCACGCCGTTTTCTCACCAGCGCATAGCCGTGCCGCTCGTACAAGCGCCGGGCCGGAAGATTTGTCTCGATCACCTCAAGCAGCGCGATGGTCTTGCCCAGATCTTTTGCCCGGCAGTGCAGATATTCGAGAATGCTGTCTGCCACACCCCGGCCGCGCCAGGCCTTGGTCACGGCCACACTGTAGATATAGGCCTCGGTCAGCTGTGGCCGGTATGGCGGCGGCTCGGTCACTGCCGCGCGTAGATCGAGCGCAATCGAGGAGCCGACGCCTAGCTCTTCGAACATCGCCTGCTCTTCCGCACGATCGAAGCGCGGAGTCAGCTCCCACGTCCGCAGTCCAGCCACCCCAACCGGCACATTCTCATCGTTGACGGCCACCACAATTCCGTTGAGGCGGCCCGGCAGCGCGTGAATGCGTTCGAGGAAGCGCCGTCCGGCGCGCTGGCGGAGCATTCCGCCATATTCATGCCCAAATCCTTCGAGCAACAGATCGGCGATCGCCGGTACATCGGCACGTATTGCTGGGCGAACCGCAAAGCCAGTGGTCAACCGCGCTCCTCCAACATTGCTGAGTGAGATTCGTCCCTGGAGACGCAGGGACCATTGCAAACGATCATATCGCTTGCAGTGTACGATTTAACCGTTACGAATGCAAAATACGGGCCGACATTTCTAGCAGATGAATGATCAATAAGGGCATACCAAAAATGGTATGCCCTTGCGTTAGGCGCGATGTTGATCTTGCCGGCGATCAGGAGCGGCTGTCGAGGCCCCGCAGCAACATCTCGGCCTCGTCGGGAGCGAGACGGCCTTCGTGGACCATCCGCAAGATCGCCAGGCGCTCGGCATCACGATCTACGGGCTGGCTGGCGCTGGCCTCGGGTGCCTGCGGCTCCGGCTCCTGCGTTTCGCGATCGATGCGTACGGTCTGGCCGGTGAACGGCGGCTGCGGAGGACGCGGCGGCACTGGTCCGCGCGCGGGTGGCACTGGTCCGCGCGCCGGCGGTACCTGGCGCCCACCAGGGCCTCGTCCCTGCTGCCATTGCTGGAGCGCCTGCTCCACCGCCTCTTGCGCACGGGCGATCCCGCCGGCTGCCGCCGCGCGCGCCTCACGCTTGAGCCGCTCGACCTGCTCGGGGTCGAAGCCGAAATCGCCGTGCTGCCCAGGCCCGCGTCCGAAGCCGCCCATGCGGCCCACTCGGTTACGGGCTGCGTCGCGCATGGTTTCACGGCCGGCGATCCGCACCTCGCGCGCAATATCGCGGCCAAGGCTGCTCAGCTCGTGAGCAAGATTGCGACCGATCTCTTCCAGCTCACGGCCAAATCCGCGCATATCCTCGCCGAAGCCTTCCATAGTGCCTCGGAAATCCTGCCAGTCCGCCGAGCCTTCGCCGTGATGCCCGGCAAAGCCGGTCGCCTGCTGCGGCGCCGCGCTGCCACGAATCCGCAGGTCGCCGCCGATCATGAGTTGAAGCGCGGAGCTGCCTTCGCCGAAGACCAGGTGATGCCGCCCGGCGCCGCGCCGCAGATTCCACTCCTCGCCGGTGCCCTTCAAACTGCCGCCGACCGTCGCTACCACCGTGAGATTCGCGGCCTCCGGCAGATTGAGCTTCACATCGCCGCCGACGATCGTGCGAATATTGCCTTCCAGGCCGCCCGTGAGCGTCAGGTTCAGATCGCCGCCGATGTGGCCCAGCGACTCCAGCCGCTCGATCTCGCCGAGATTGGCATCGCCGCCGGCAACGTGCAGGCTGAGCTGCGTCGCGCGCTGGATCGTGAAGTCGCCGCCAACACGGCCAACGACGACGCGCTGGTTGGCATCGGCTGCGTCGCTTTTGTGCTCAACCGTGGCATCGCCGCCGATCGACTCCAGATCGATCTGCGCGACATCCGACACTCGCACATCGCCGCCGATGCCGTGCGCCGCCAGCTTGGCCATGGCCTGCGCGCCCAGATCGCCAACCGCGCGCACCTCGACATCGCCGCCGATGCCGTTCAGCTCGACCGATGCCTGATGCGGTAGATCGATGTGCAGATCTGACGGGTAGCCGTTGATCGTGATTGTGTTGCCGTCCTGGCGCAGGTAGCGCTCCAGCGATTCTTCTTCGTCGTCTTCGCCGCGAATCTCGATCGTGGTGCGATCGTGGCCGGTGACCTTCACATCGCCGCCGCAGCCATAGACTCGCAACAGCATATCGGGCTGAACTTCCAACGTAAAACGTGCCATTATCGTATCCTCCTGATTACTCAATTGTGAGTTCCAACCGTTCCTCATGAGCGGGATCGACCCACTCAAGCCGGGCTATGCCGTGCTGCTCGGCCTGCGCGGTCAGCGCCTCGATCGAGCTGTCGGGCGGTAGCAACTGCGCGCCTAGCCGCTGCGCCACGCTCACCAGACCGACCGGCAGCATAAGCAAAACTTTGATCTGTCCATTGGTAACATCCACGATGCGCAGCCGCAGCGTGCGTGATCGCGGGCTCGTCTGTGCAGGCAGGCTGCTTTGTGGTGTTCCACTCGTCATATGCCAACTCCGTGCGAGCGGTGCCCGCGCTACTCCTGGCCAGACGATTGATTACGGGCGTTCCTGAGCTTTTGCAGCACTTCTTCCGGGCTAAGCTCGCCGCGACCCAGCTGCTCAAGCAGGCTGAGGTTTGGCCGCTCCGCCGCCGGTGCCGCTGCCGCCTCCTGGAAGCCCATCGCCGCAGCCAGCTCGTCCATCCGGTTGCGCACGGTGTTGTAGTGCACGCCCAGGTCGCTGGCAACGCGGTTCATGTTGCCGCGATTCTTGACCAGCAGCGAGATCAGCTGAAGCTGCTCGCCGCTCAGGCTTTTGAGCAGGCCCAGCTCGAACTCGCCCTCGACTCCGCCGTGACAGTTGGTGCAATCCAGCCGTGTGGCGATCAGCTCACCGCTACAGATCGGGCAGCGCGTCAAAATTGGGTACGCCATATCGATTCTCCTTGGTTTCGCGCCTTTCGTGAGGCTTGTTATCATTCTTCTTCAATTACCTGTCACAACATTACATCTTAAATATCAAAAGTCAATACCTCAATTGTCATATTTTGCAAAATCCGACAAATTCGTTGTAATAACGCCGGTTGAGCGACTTCGGTATAATGACAGGTACTTCGCGAATGCCGCAGCCCGACTGTAACGCTTGTTCTAGCGTTCTATACAACGGAGGCGATAATGCCAGGAAGCACGGTGCAAGAATTTGCGGAGGACGACGCCAGCTATCAGGCGTGGCTAAAACAACACTCAAACGGCTACGTCATCAACACACCGCGCAACAAGTCATCGAACTACATGGTTTTGCACACGGCGAGCTGTTCTAAAATCGGTGACTATAACCAGATGGCGCGGCCGGGCGGTTTCACCGAGCGTGACTACATCAAAATCTGCGCGACCGACATAGCCAGTCTCCGCGCCTGGGTTCGCCGGCACGGGCGACCTGACGGCTCGTTTACCAGCATCTGTTCGATTTGTAAGCCGTCTGAGTAAGCGCCTGACAATCCAAGCTAATCGCTATGACAGGCCTGATCCGATCCGCGCCTGACAGCACATCTTACGGACACATCCTCCGTTGAGCATAGAAAGAGACCCATGTGAACACTATTTTTGTAGCCATCGATGTAGAAACCACGGGCTTGGAAGCAGGAACCGACGAGATCATCGAGGTTGCTGCTGTTAAATTTCGAGAAACGGAGGTGCTGGAAACCTTTCAGCGGCTCGTCCGGCCTCGTCACAGCTTGCCGATCAAGATTGCGCAGCTGACCGGCATTAACGCCGACGATCTCGAAACTGCGCTGCCGTTTCCGCAGGTCGCGCCCGACTTTGTGCGCTTCGTCAAAAGCTATCCGATCATCGGTCACTCGGTGGGCTTCGACATACGGATGCTCGGCGCGCAGGGCTTGCGGCTACCTCAGCCCAGCTACGACACCTTCGAGCTGGCTACCCTGCTGATGCCGGGACAGCCGAGCTACAACCTCGGCGCGCTGGCGGCGGCGCTCAATATTCCGCATCCCGACGCGCATCGCGCCCTCGCCGACGCGGACGTGTCTCGCCAACTGTTCGTCAGTCTGCTTCAGCGCATCGGCCGCCTCGACGACACCACGCTCAACGAGATCGTCAGCCTCAGCAAAATGACCGACTGGTCGCCGCGCATTCTCTTCGAGACGATCGCCCGAGAGCGAGCATTTACCGCGCTCAATCGCCCGCTCTCGGGCGCGTCCAACGAGCCGCAGAGCCTCGGCGTGGCCTGGCGTGGCGTGAAGCCGCTAGAGCCGACCAATCGCTCCACGACGCTGGATCTGGAGCAGGTCCAAACCTTTTTCGCGCCCGACGGCCCGCTCAATCAGGCGTTTCCCGGCTACGAGCAGCGCAAGGAGCAGCTCGACATGACGCTGGCCGTGGCGACGGCGTTCAACGAGGGCAGTACGCTGGTCGTGGAAGCGCCGACCGGCACCGGCAAATCGATGGCCTACCTGGTGCCGGCCGCGCGTTTCGCCGCCGAACGTGGACAGCGAGTGGTTGTTTCCACCAACACGATCAATCTGCAAGATCAGCTCTTTTTCAAAGATATTCCCGCGCTGCAACACGTGATCGATACCAGCGTAATCCGCTCGACCGGCGTGGATGTCGAACCGTTCACGGCGGCGCTGCTCAAGGGTCGCGGCAACTATCTTTGCCTCCATCGCTACGGCAAGCTGCGCCGCCAGGAGCCGACGCCCGAGCAGGCCAAGGCGCTGATCAAGATCGGGCTGTGGGTCAAAGATACCCAGACCGGCGACCGAGCTGAGCTGGCGCTGGACGAGGGCGAGGCGCGCGTCTGGTCGGATGTTAACGTCACGGTCGATACCTGCACCGGGCCGCGCTGCCCCGAGTTCGAGCGCTGCTTCTTCTTCAACGCCCGCCGCTCCGCCGAGGCCGCGCATCTGATCGTCGTCAACCACGCGCTGCTGCTGAGCGATGTGCGCGCCGACAACCAGGTGCTGCCGCGCTACGATCATGTGATCATCGACGAGGCCCATCATCTCGAAGATGTCGCCACGGATCAACTGGGCTGGTCGCTGGATCAGGCGACGCTGCTGCATTTCTTTGACGAGCTGTGGCAATCCGGCGGCGTGCGGCTGCTGAGCGGCATTCTGTCTGAGCTGCCCAACTACTTCAAGAACTCGGCGGCCACACCTCAGGATCTGGATCGTGCCGAAGGCTTCGCCGCTGCGATCCGCCCGCAGATCGATCGGGCGCGCCAGGCGACCTACGAGCTGTGGCGGCAGCTGCGCAGCTGTATCGAGCGACTGTCCAAAGAGAACGGCTACGAGCAGCGACTGCGCTTAACGGCACAGACGCGTAAATCGCCGCTGTGGGCGACGACGCAGCAGGCCTGGGAAAATGTGATGCTGCCGCTGGCCGACATCGGCA
>DASWTQ010000577.1:0-2404 GCA_036402055.1 Herpetosiphonaceae bacterium | reverse complement strand
GCCTGATCGTGGTGGACGAGGAGCACGAGCCGTCCTACAAGCACGAGGAGGGCGTGCGCTACCATGCGCGCGATGTCGCGCTGGAGCTGGCGGCGCTGACCGAGAGTGTGGTCGTGCTGGGCAGCGCCACGCCGTCGATCGAAAGCTACCAGCGCGCCCGCGACGGCGCCTACACGCTGCTTGAGCTGCCGGAGCGTGTGTCGCGCAAGGCGGGCAGCTTCATCGCCCAGCCGATCCCGCTGCCGCCGGTGCAGATCGTGGATATGCGCGTGGAGCTGCAAAACGGCAATCGCTCGATCTTCAGCCGCGTCTTGCAGCACTCGCTGGCGGAGGTGCTGGAGCGCCGGCAGCAGGCGCTGCTGTTTCTCAACCGGCGCGGCACTGCGGCCTTTGTGATGTGTCGCGACTGCGGCTATGTGGTCGGCTGTCCGCGCTGCTCGGGCCCGCTGACGGTGCATCGTGTCGGCGACGAGCCCAGGGCCCAGAGCGGCCCCGACAGCGGCTTCGATCTGCTGCGCTGCCATACCTGCGGCCATCGAGAGCTGGCGCCGCGTGTCTGCCCGCAGTGCTGGAGCGCCCGCATTCGTCACTTTGGCGTCGGGACGCAGCGCGTGGTCGCGGATGTCGAGGCGCTCTTTCCCGAGGCGCGCGTGCTGCGCTGGGATCGCGATGTGACCGGCCGCAAAGGTGCGCACGACCGGCTGCTGCAAACGTTTTTGAACCACGAGGCGGATGTTGTCGTCGGCACGCAGATGATCGCCAAAGGTCTGGATCTGCCGCTGGTGACGCTGGTCGGCGTGATCTCGGCGGATACCGGATTGCACATGCCCGATTTTCGCGCGGGCGAGCGCGCGTTCCAGCTGATGGCGCAGGTGGCCGGTCGGGCCGGACGGCGTGATCTCGGTGGCCGGGTGATCATCCAGAGCTACACGCCCGAGCACTACGCCCTGCGCGCCGCCGCCGAGCACGATTATCGCAGCTTTTTTCGCGAAGAGATCGCGTTTCGGCGCGAGGCGCACTATCCGCCCTTCGCCCAGCTGGTGCGCTTTGTGACGAGCGGCACCAACGCCACCAGCGTCCAGGCCGCCGCCGAATCGCTGGCCGAGCGCATCCACGCGGCGATCGAGCGGCTGGGCATCGCCGACACAGCGGTGATCGGCCCGGCTCCTGCGTTTATGGAGCGCGTGCGTGAGCGGTTCCGCTGGCATGTGCTGGTGCGCGCGCCGGACGTGCATCCGCTGCTGGATGAGCTGGGACCGCTGCCCGGCTGGATCGTCGATATTGACCCCGGCAGCATGTTATAATTTCACCAGTCATCAAAAAATTTACTCTATTTACATAACGAGGGCTTATGGCAGTCCAGCATGTTATCAAAATCGATAACGAAGAAGAAAAAAAGATCCTGAAATCCAAATCTGTGCGCGTGCGGCAGTTCGACAAAGGGCTGCAAACGCTGGTCCAGGATATGATCGATACCATGCGCGAGCATAACGGCGTTGGCCTGGCCGCGCCGCAGATCGGTGTGCTGCGTCGAATCGTGGTGATCGAGCAGCCCGCAGTCGAAGAAGAGCAGCCCGACGGCACCATGGTTGAGGTCGAGCCGTCCAGGCTGTTTGTGATGGTCAATCCCGAGATCATCGAGGCCAGCGAAGAGCGCTGCTCGATGCTGGAAGGCTGTCTCTCGCTGCCCGGCTGGTACGGCGAGATCGCGCGGCCCAACTGGGTGACGATCAAATACCAGGATGTGAACGGCCGCGAGCATCGCATCAAAAAGGCCGAAGCCTGCGGCTACCGCGTCGGCCGGATGGTCCAGCACGAGATCGATCATCTCGACGGCGTGCTGTTCACCGAGCGCATCGAGGACTTGAGCACGCTGCGCAACTACAACGAGGAAAAGCCCAAGCGGCCGGGCCTGCTACGCCGCCGCAAGCGCAAGCTGCCGATCGGAGAATAGTTTCAACGCCCGTTTGTCACACGACAAACGGGCGTTTTGTTTGGCGGCGATCGTCTGTGATTGTCTGCAATCGTCAGCGGGCGGCGATCGGCAGGTAGAGCGGAGCGCCGAACTGAGCGGTGTAGGTCGTGTTGGCGCCGGGCGTAGAGATCGTGTGAGTCGCCGCGCCGCCATCCGACCAGCGCAGGAAGTGATACACCTTGCCGTCTTTGACCTGTGTCGCGACCACGCCCAGGCTGCGGATCACGCCGACAACACTCGGCGTCGTGTGGGGCGCGCTCACCGGATGCTCGTCGAGCGTGAGCTGAAGGCCGGCCGGCTGCGTCGTGAGCGTGATCGTCGCAGTGCGCGGCTGGACATCGCGATAGGTCTCGTAGGTCAGGCCGGCGGAGTCCTGGACCTGGAGATAGATTCGATACCAGACATTTGTCGCGGTCTCGCCCAAGGTCG
>DASWTQ010000576.1:0-7421 GCA_036402055.1 Herpetosiphonaceae bacterium | reverse complement strand
GTTGGCTTTTCAAACAGGCTGCGCAGCGGCAGCTCGACCTGGAACGCTTCACGAACGCGCGCGACGACCTGCGTCGCGAGCAGCGAGTGGCCGCATAGCGCGAAGAAGTCCTCCTGGACGCTCACCCGCTCCAGGTGCAGCACATCGGCCCAGATGCCCGCCAGCACCTCTTCGATCGGCGTGCGCGGAGCGACGTAGCGGCCATCGCGGGCCAGCCCATCGCCATCCGGCGCGGGCAGCGCCTTGCGATCGAGTTTGCCGTGCGCCGTCAGCGGCAGCGCTGGCAGCAGCACGAACGCCGCCGGCACCATATACTCGGGCAGATGCGTTCCCACGAAGCTGCGCAGCTCACGCACCGTCGGCGCAATCTCTGCGTCGGGCACCACGTAGGCGACCAGCCGCTGCTCCCCTTCCGGTGCCGCCTGTGCCACCACCACGCTCTCGCGCACGGCGGGATGCTTGCTCAGCACAGCGGCCACCTCGCCCAGCTCGATCCGGTAGCCGCGCACCTTGACCTGCTCGTCGCTGCGGCCCAGGAACTCGATCACCCCATCCGCACGACAACGTCCCAGATCGCCGCTCTTGTACCAGCGCTGCCTATCCAGCTCGACGAATTTCTCGGCGCTCAGCTCGGGCCGGTGGAGATAGCCGCGCGTCACGCCTGCCCCACCGATATAGATCTCGCCGACCACACCTCTGGGCACCAGATGACCCTGGCGGTCATACAGCCGCACCTGTGCGCTCGGCAACGGCACCCCGATCAGCGCACGACTGCCGATCAGACCTGCCTCGACGCGGTAGGCTGTACAAATAATCGTCGCTTCGGTCGGGCCGTACAGCACAAAAATCTGCGCCTGAGGAAACGTCGCCTGCATCTCCGCCAGCAGCTCAGGCGGCACCAGCTCTCCGCCGACAAAGATCATGCGCAGCTGATCATAGGCGTGAGCATCCCGCCCGTCGGCGCGAATCTGCTGCACAATTTGTCGCATCAGGCTGGGGACGCTATGCACTACCGTGCAGCCGGCCAGGGTCGCGCACAGGCGCGGCAGATCCAGCACCTGCTCCTGCGACAGCACCAGCGCTGTGCCGCCGGCGAGCAAAGGATTGAACAGCTCGAACAGCGCGATGTCGAACGTCGCCGATGCGATCCAGGGCATGACATCGCCGGGCTGAAATTGAAACGCTGTCTGGCTGGCCCACAGCGTGGCGAGCAGGTTGCTGTGGTTGACCAGCACGCCTTTGGGCTGTCCGGTCGAGCCCGAGGTGTAGATCACATACGCCAGATGATCCGGCTGTACTCCAGTATCCGGCGCTGATGCGTCGGCCTGCGCGATCCGCTCCCAATCGCGGTCGAGGCAGAGCGCCTGGATCTCGGACGGCACCGTCGCCGCGAGATCCTGCTGCGTGAGCACAACGGCGATCTCGGCGTCGGCGAGCAGAAAGGCCAGACGCTGCGCCGGATAGGATGGATCGAGCGGCACATACGCGCCGCCCGCCTTCCAGATGCCGAGCAGCGCTACCACCAGATCGAGTGAGCGCTGGAGATACAGCCCCACGCGCACCTCAGGCCCGACGCCCAGCCTGCGCAGCTCGTGCGCCAGCTGGTTGGCGCGCCGATCCAGCTCCGCATACGTCAGCGATCGATCCCCGAAGACCACCGCGACGGCCTCGGGCGTACGCGCCGCCTGAGCGGCAAACAGATCATGGACACAGGTGTTGCGCGGGGCCAATGTGGCGCTCGGGTTTTCGGCACGAAGCTGCTGCTGCTCGGCCTCGGTCAATAGCGGCAGGTCCGCGATCGGCCGGCCGGGATCGGCCACGATCCCATGCAGCAAGGTCTGGAAATGCGCCAGCATCTGCGCAATCGTGGCCGGCGCGAACAGATCGGTGCTGTAGCGGAGCACCCCGCTGAGCTTACCCTCGGCCTCCTCGAACGACAGGCTCAGGTCGAACTTTTCAGTGCTATGCTCAAGCGTCAGCGGAACCATTGCCAGGCCGGGCAGCTCCGGCGCGGACGGCGGCGCGTTCTGGAGATCGAACATGACCTGGAAGAGCGGGTTGCGGCTCAGGTCGCGCTCCGGCTGAAGCGCCTCCACCACTTGCTCGAAGGGCAGATCTTGATGCGCGTAGGCATCCAGCGCCGTCTGCCGCACCCGTCCGAGCAGCTCGGCGAAGGTCGGGTTGCCGTCCAGATCGGTGCGCAGGACCAGCGTGTTGACGAAGCAGCCCATCAAATCCGCGACCTCGGCCCGCATCCGCCCGGCAATCGGCGAGCCGACCACGATGTCATGCTGACCGGTGTAGCGCGCCAGCAACACCTGGAACGCTGTCAGGAGCGTCATAAAGAGTGTGGCATCCTGACGACGGCTGATCGCCGCCAGTCCTTCGCTGATCGCCGGAGGCAGCACAAAGGTCTGGACCGCGCCGCGAAAGGAAGGGACCGGCGGTCGCTGGTAGTCGGCCGGCAATTCCAGCGGCACCAGATCGGCCAGCTGCCGGCGCCAGTAGGCCAGCTGATTCTCAAGCTCCGCGCCCTGGAGCCAGTCGCGCTGCCAGACCGCATAGTCGGCGTACTGGATCGGCAGCTCGGGCAGCGCCGGAGTCGTGCCCTTAGCGAACGCTCCATACAGCGCGATCAGCTCGCGGATGAACACACCGATCGACCAGCCGTCCGCGACGATATGGTGCAGCGTCAGCAGCAGCACATGATCCTCAGCGCTGAGGCGCAGCAGACTTGCCCGGATCAGCGGGCCGCGCGCCAGATCGAAGGGCCGGCGCAGCTCGTCTGCCACCATCCGCCGCGCTTCAGCCTCGCGCTCGTCGGGCGGCAGCGTCTGGAGATCGAGCAGCGGCAGCGGCACAATCTGGGCGGGAGCGATCACCTGGACCGGCTGTCCATCCGCCGTCGCGAACGTCGTCCGCAAGATCTCGTGGCGCTCGACGATCGTATTGAGGCTCTGCTGAAACGCCGCCACGTCCAGCGCACCGGCCAAGCGCAGCGAGGCAGGAACGTTGTAGCTCCAGTTGTCTGACTCCAACTGACTGAGAAACCATAGCCGCTGCTGGGCAAAGGACAGCGGACTCGGCCCTGATTCCGTCCTACGCGGAATCGTGGCCTCCGCTTTTGGCACTTGCACGCCCTTTTGCTTCAGCAATTTTTCAATCAGCGCCAGTCTCTCAGGCGAAAGAGCACCTGCTGCCTTGGGAAGATCACTCATAACTCAGAGCACCTTGAAGCTTGGCCGAACTAACCTCAGGTTAAGTGTGGGGACCGGCACAGTGCACCCCCACACCCAGAACATCAGGGAGCGACGAACAGTGTTTTAGCTTGGGCTAGAAAGCATCGCTTTTACTTCTTCATCCGATAAGTGCTCAAGCTCTTTGAAGATTCGCGCGATCTCGTCAACGCCCTCTCGTCCGCCCCAGAGCCGGGTAAGCTCATGTATCAGACCATTTACCGTGGGCTGTTCAAACAAACTACGTAAGGGCAGATGAACCTGGAAGATTTGACGCAGCTGAACGATGATCCGGCTAGCCTGTAGCGAGTGCCCGCCCAGCTGGAAAAAGTTATCATGGACGCCCACCTGCTCGATGCCGATCGCCTCGGCCCAGACCTGCGCCACCACCATCTCAGCGGGTGTTTGCGGTGCCACGAAGGCATCGCCCAGCTCAGGTCGCGCGGTATCGGGAGCCGGCAGCGCTTTACGATCGACCTTGCCATGCGGAGCAAGCGGGATCGCATCCAGCAGCACAAATGCTGCGGGCACCATATATTCGGGAAGCTGTGCGTGCAGGTAGCTCCGCAGCTCGCTCGCGGTGATCTCTTCCCGCGCCTGCGGCACCACATACGCCACCAGGCGGCGATCGCCCGGCACATCTTCCCGCGCCAGCACCACCACCTCACGAACTCCGGCGTGCTGGGCCAGCACCACCTCGATCTCGCCGGGCTCGACCCGATAGCCGCGAATCTTGACTTGATCGTCGCGCCGTCCCAGGAACTCGATATTTCCCGCTCGATCTTCCAGGGAGATCACCAGATCGCCGGTCTTGTAGAGTCGCGCGCCAGGAGTATCGCTGAACGGATCGGGCACGAAGCGCTCGGCCGTCAGCTCGGGGCGATTGTGATAGCCCCAGGCCACGCCATCGCCGCCGATGTACAGCTCGCCCGGCACGCCAACCGGAACCGGCCGTAGCTGACGGTCCAGCACATAGAACGTGGTGTTGGCGATCGGCAGTCCGATCGGCACCGCGCCACGAATCGCCTGCTCCACCCGGTAGATCGAGCAGCCGACCACGGTCTCGGTCGGGCCGTACTCGTTGAGCAGCACCGTTTGCGGTGCATAGCGCTGCCAGTAGGCCAGCACCTCGCCGCGCAGCGCTTCGGCACCGATGACCAGCGTCCGCACAGCGGTCGTCATGTCGGTCTCCGGCAGTTGCTGGGTGAGCACCTCAAGCTGCGATGGCGTGATTTTGATCATGCTGAACCGGCCGCGCGCGCATAGCTCCTCGGCCAGTCCTTCGAGCGCCTGAAGCTCAGAGATCAGCACGACGCTGGTGCCGACGATCAGCGGCGCGAACAGGCTGGGAAAGATCGCGTCGGCGGCGATCGAGGCATGCACCGGCGCGCCGCGCCCATGCGCCACGGTGTACGCCTCGGCGCACCAGTAGAGATAGTTGACCAGGCCACGGTGCGGGATCAGCACGCCCTTCGGTCGGCCGGTCGAGCCCGAGGTGTAGATCAAATACGACAGGTTGTCGGCGCTCACCCCGCTGCAAGGAGCATCCACGCTTTCACGAGCGATCGCCGGCCAGCCGGCGTCGAGCGCAACCAGCGTAGCGTCATAGGCGGGCAGCCGCTCGCGCAGGCGATCCTGAGTCAGCACAACCGAAACCTGGGCATCCGACAGAATAAATGCTATCCGCTCGGCAGGAAAGGCGGGCTCAATCGGCACGAAAGCGCCACCGGCTTTGAAGATCCCGAGCAGCCCGATCAGCATATCGAACGAGCGCTCCACGCAGATACCGACCCGCACTTCCGGCCCAACGCCCAGCCGGCGGAGATAGTGGGCCAGCTGGTTCGCGCGCGCGTTCAGCTCACGGTAGGTCAGCTGCTCCGCGCCAAAGACCGCCGCGACCGCGTCCGGCGTTCGCGTAACCTGCGCCTCAAACATCTGATGGAAACAAATGTCGGTGGGGTACGCGCTCCGAGTAGCGTTGCGGGTAACTATCAGCTCCTGCCACTCCGGCACAGTCAAGATCGGCAGCGTCGTGAGCGGCTGCTCAGGATTGGCCGCGATTCCTTCCAGCAGCGTCTGGAAGTGCCCCGCGATCCGCTCGATCGTGGTCGCCGCGAACAGGTCGGTGGCGTAGGCTAACACGCCCACCAGCCCTTCCTCGGTCTCGGCAAGCGTCAGGCTCAGATCGAACTTTGCCGTCGCCTGCTCGACTACCAGCGGACGCACCTTCAAATCCGGCAGCTCTATATCCGCCATCGGAGCGTTCTGTAGCTCAAACAAGACCTGGAAGAGCGGCTGGCGGCTCAGGTCGCGGCTCGGGTGCAGATCCTCCACCACTTGTTCGAAGGGCAGATCCTGATGCGCATAGGCGCCCAGACAAACCTGACGCACGCGCTGGAGCACATCCCGGAATGTGGAACTGCCCGATAGATCAGTGCGCAGCACCAGCGTGTTGATGAAGCAGCCGATCAGATCCTCGATTTCGCTGCGTGTACGTCCGGCGATCGTGGTGCCGACGACAATATCGTTCTGGCCGCTGTAGCGTGCCAGCAAGATCTGCCAGGCCGCCAGCAGTGTCATAAACAGCGTGGCCTGTTCCCGCCGGCTCAACGTCACCAGCGCGTCGGCCAGGGGGCGAGGAAGTTGGAACACGTGCGCCGCGCCCTGGAAGGAGGAGATCACTGGACGCGGGTAGTCAGTCGGCAGCTGTAGCACCGACAGATCAGCCAGCTGCTGGCGCCAGTAGGCCAGCTGGACATCCAGCACTGCGCCCTGCAGCCAGTCGCGCTGCCAGACGGCATAGTCGGCGTACTGGATCGGCAGCTCGGGCAGCGCCGGGATCGTGTTGTCAGCGTGTGCCGCGTACAGCGTGATCAGCTCGCGCATAAACACGCCCATCGACCAGCCATCCGCGACGATATGATGCATCGTCAGCAGCAGCACATGCCGGCTCGCGTCCAGATGTACCAGACTGGCGCGGAAGAGCGGGCCGTGCGCCAGATCGAAGGGGCGCTGAGCCTCCTCGCCGCTCAGCCGCAGCGCAGCAGTCTCTCGCTCATCCGCAGGAAGATGCTCAATATCGATCACGGGCAGCGGTAGCTCTTGCGCCGCCGAGATCTCCTGGATCGGCTGTCCGTCGTTCGTCGTCGTGAACGTCGTCCGCAGCGCTTCGTGCCGCTGCACAATCGTGCTCAGGCTGTGCTGAAGTGTCGCTACGTCGAGCGGCCCGATCAGATACAGGGCGGTAGCGATATTATAGGCCGGGCTTTCCGGCTGGAGCTGATTGAGGAACCACAGCCGCTGCTGGGCATACGAGAGCGGCAACTTGCCATCTCGCGAGATCGGCTGGACCGGCGGCGCCGATATACCCTGCACAGCCCGCTGAGCCAGCTCGATCCGCTCCGCCAGCTGAACGATCGTCGGTGCCTCAAACACGCTGCGCAGGGGCAGCTCCACCTGGAAGGTGGCACGCACGCGCGCGATGACCTGCGTCACCAGCAGCGAGTGACCACCCAGCTCAAAGAAATTCTCGTGGGCTCCGATCTGCTCTAGCCGCAGAACGGATACCCAGATGCTGGTCAGCACCTCTTCGATCGGTGTGCGCGGCGCGACGTAGCGGCCATCGCGTGGTATCCCATCACCATCCGGCGCGGGCAGGGCCTTGCGATCGACCTTGCCGTGCGCGGTCAGCGGCAGCGCGTCGAGCAGCACGTAGGCACTGGGCAGCATGTAGGTGGGCAGCCGATCTTTGAGGAAGGCGCGCAGGCCCTCATCCCCCCTGCCCCCTTGCCCCGAACCTCGGCGGGCTTCCGCCTCGGTTGCGACAGGAGAAGGGGGAGTGGTTGTCTCCGGTTGTTCGTTTGTTTCTTTGTTCGTTTGTTCCCCGACGACGTACGCGACCAGCCGGGGGTCACCGGGCGTGTCGTGGCGCAGCAGCACGACGGCGTCACGCACGGCCGGGGCGGCTCGCAGCGCGGATTCGATCTCGCCCAATTCGATGCGGAAGCCGCGCAGCTTCACCTGCTGATCGATCCGGCCCAGAAAGTCGAGCTGCCCATCGGGTCGCCAGCGGCCCAGGTCGCCCGTGCGGTAGAGCCGCGCGCCGGGCGGGGTGCCCTCTGGGCGCGAGAACGGATCGGGCACGAAGCGCTCAGCCGTCAGCGCGGGCTGGTGGAGATAGCCGCG
>DASWTQ010000575.1:0-3600 GCA_036402055.1 Herpetosiphonaceae bacterium | reverse complement strand
GCCTGTGTGCAGCGGCGTAACGCCGGAAAACCTGGCGTACATCATCTATACCTCGGGCTCGACCGGCCGGCCCAAGGGCGCGATGATCCCGCATGGCGGGCTGGTCAACTATTTGAGCTGGTGCGCGCAGGCATACAACATCACCGAAGGCAACGGCACGCCGGTCCACTCGCCGATCGGCTTCGATCTGACCGTGACCAGCTTGTTCGCGCCGCTGATCACCGGCCAGCGCGTCATGCTCCTGCCGGAAGATCAAGGACTGGACAACCTGGGCGCGGCGCTGGCCCCCGACGCCGCGCTCAGCCTGGTCAAGCTCACGCCCGCCCACGTCGATCTGCTCAACACCATGCTGCCGGCCAATACCCTAGCTGGCCGTGCGAATGCGCTGATTATCGGCGGCGAGGCGCTGCGGGCCGAGACCGTGGACGCATGGCGTGCGTTCGCCCCCGACACGCGGCTGATCAACGAGTACGGCCCGACCGAGACCGTCGTCGGCTGCTGCGTGTACGAGGTGCCGCCAACCGGCGAGGTCAACAGCGTGATCCCGATCGGACGACCGATCGCCAACACGCAGCTCTACATCCTGGATCGCCACCTCAACCCGGTGCCGGTGGGCGTGCCCGGCGAGCTGTACATCGGCGGCGACGGCGTCGGACGCGGCTACCTCAACCGGCCTGAGCTGACCGCCGAGAAGTTTATCGCCGATCCCTTCAGCGCTACGCCTGGCGCGCGGCTCTACAAGACGGGCGATCTGGCCCGCTCCTTCGCCGACGGCACGATCGACTTCCTGGGCCGCATCGATCACCAGGTCAAGGTGCGCGGCTTCCGCATCGAGCTGGGCGAGATCGAAGGTGTGCTGAGCGAGCATCCGGCGGTCGGCGAGGTCGTCGTGGTGGCGCGCGAAGACACGCCGGGCGACACGCGGCTGGTAGCATACGTGGTTGAGAACCGAGAACCGAGAACGGAGAACCTAGGGGATGACACAGATGGTTCTCGATTCTTGGTTCTTGGTTCTGCGTTGCGCGAGTTTCTTGCGCAACGCCTGCCTGAGTACATGGTGCCATCGGCGTTTGTGGTCCTCGACGCGCTGCCGCTGACCGAGAACGGCAAGGTCGATCGTCGCGCGCTGCCTGCGCCCGAAACCAGGATCGATCTCAGCGCCTCGTTTGTTGCGCCGCGCACGCCGCTGGAAGAGATCGTCGCGCAGATGTGGAGCGAGGTGCTCAACGTCGAGCGGATCGGCGTCAACGATAACTTCTTTGACCTCGGCGGCCACTCGCTGCTGGCGACCCAGCTGATCGCTCAGGTGCGCGACACGTTCCAGGTCGATCTGCCGCTGCGCAGCGTGTTTGGCGCGCCAACAGTAGCCAGCTTCAGCGCCGAGATCCTGAGCCATGCGCCGGTGCCGGCCCGCGTCGAGAAGACCGCCCAGCTGCTGATTAAAATTGCACGTATGTCGGATAACGAAGTCGAAACTATGCTAGTAGATCAATCACAGCCCCCCAGAAGGGAGTTGTGAAAGTGAGAAAGAGATGAGTCAATCCTCGAAATCGTTCAAGCTCTCCTCGGATCGGCGAGCGCTGCTTGAGGCGCTCCTTGAAGCGGAGGGCCTGGATGCGCCATCCCAGCAACGCATACCGCGAAGAACCGATGATGACTTAATTCCTTTGTCATTTGCACAGCAGCGACTGTGGTTCTTCGATCAGCTTGAGCCAGGCAGCCCGACCTACAATATTCCCGCCGCCATCCGCCTGACCGGCCCACTGAATCTCACAGCTCTAGAGCAAAGCCTCAACGCGATCGTCAGCCGTCACGAGACGATGCGCACAACGTTTGCCGCAGCTAAGGGCCAGGCGATCCAGGTAATCGCGCCCGAGCTGAAGCTGGCGCTACCGCTGATCGACCTGAGCGAGCTGCCGGAGTCCACGCGCGAGGCAGAGGCCCAGCGCTTGATGGACGAGGAGGCGCGCCAGCCCTTCGATCTTGAGCGCGGCCCACTGCTGCGCGCCTCGGTGCTGCGGCTGGCTGCACGCGAACATATTTTGCTGCTCACGATGCACCATATTATCTCGGATGGCTGGTCGACCGGGATTCTGGTTCGTGAGGTCGCGCAGCTCTACAGCGCATTTACGGCAGGCCACATTCCATCGCTGCCCGAGCTGCCGATCCAGTACGCCGACTACGCGATCTGGCAGCGCGACTGGCTCAAAGGCGAGGTCTTCGACAAAGAGCTTGGCTACTGGACGAACAAGCTCGGCGGATCGCTGCCGGTGCTGGAGCTGCCCGGCGATTTTCCGCGTCCTGCGGTACAGACGCTCAACGGCGCGCATCTGTCGTTCCAGCTTCCGGCCGAGCTGAGCGCCCCGCTGCGCGCGCTGAGCCGCCAGGAAGACAGCACGCTCTTCCAGACCATGCTGACAGCCTTCAAGGTGCTGCTCCATCGCTACACCCACCAGACCGATCTGCTGGTCGGCACGCCGATCGCTAATCGCCAGCGCGCCGAGATCCAGGGCTTGATCGGCTTCTTCGTCAACACGCTGGTGCTGCGTACAGATCTGGCGGGCAATCCCAGCTTCCGCGAGGCGCTGCGCCGCGTGCGCGAGGTTTCGCTTGAGGCATACGCGCATCAAGACATGCCTTTCGAGAAGCTAGTCGAAGTGCTCCAGCCCGAGCGCGACCTGAGCCACACACCGCTGTTCCAGGTCACCTTTGTGCTGGAAAACGCGCCGCTGCCGAACATGGATATGGCCGGGCTGACGCTGTCGCAGATCACCACCGAGAGCGGCACGGCCAAGTTTGATCTGACGATGTTTCTGTGGGACGATGCCGACTCGATCCGTGGCTCGATCGAGTACAACACCGATCTTTTCGCGCCCGCGACGATCGCGCGCATGGCTGGTCATTTTCAGGCGCTGGTCGCCGGCATCGTGCGCAACCCCGACGAGCGCATCGCCTACCTGCCGCTGCTGACCACGGCCGAGCAGCAGCAGAGCCTGATCGACTGGAATCGCTCCGAGGCCGACTACCCGCGTGACGCTGCGGTGCATCAGTTGATCGAAGCGCAGGCGGCGCGTAATCCCGAGACCACCGCGATCGTCTACGAGGGCGCGAGCCTGACGTATGCGGAGCTGAACGCGCGCGCCAATCAGCTGGCGCATCATCTGCGGGCGCAGGGCGTGGGGCCGGATGTGCTGGTCGCGCTGATGGTGGAGCGCGGTCTGGAGATGATCGTGGGCATGCTGGCGATCCTCAAGGCCGGTGGCGCCTACGTCCCGCTCGATCCGGCCTACCCCGCCGACCGGCTCCAGTACATGCTCAGTCACAGCCAGTCGCCCGTGATCCTGACGCAGGCCGCGCTGGTCGAGAAGCTGCCCGAGCATTCGGCGCAGGTGTTCCGCCTCGACGCCGACTGGGAGCAGGTGACCGCGCAGCCGACGACGAATCCGCCGCGCACCGTGCTGCCCGACCACATCGCGTACATCATCTTCACCTCGGGCTCGACGGGCCGACCCAAGGGCGTGATGGTCAAGCAGCAGGGCTTGATCAACCTGGTACACGGCCTGCGCGCCTACTTCGACGATCCGGCGGTGGAGATCACGG
>DASWTQ010000574.1:0-11472 GCA_036402055.1 Herpetosiphonaceae bacterium | reverse complement strand
GTGCTTGCTCCTGGCTGCTCAAGCCGTTGGTCGCCTGGGGATGCGCCGCGCGCAAATGCTGTGTGAGCCGATCTCGATCGAGATTGAACCCAACCAACAGCTCGCTGGTTAAGTTTGCATAGCGCAGCGTGTCTGCCAGCGCATGACCGATCGCCGACCGACCCGATTCGTCAACGCTGGCTGCCTCACGTTCGGCCAGCAGCCGCAGCGCTTCCGCAATCTGTCCGCCAACTGTTTCGATCTCAACCTGAGCTTTGCGCCGCTCCGATCGTTGGGCGATCGCATCCTTGATCGTATCTACGATCTCGCCGCCGATAGCATTGGCTAGCGCTGCCTCATCCAGCCACGAGCTGAGGATCGTTTTTGCAATAGCCGGCCCGATGATCGTCGTAAGCGTGCCAAAGATCGTCATGGATTCCTCTCAGGTGGATGCGAATCCTGGACATTATAGTGCGCCGCGCAACTCAGCAGACACGATTCAAGCTAGCCAAACAATTACCATCACCCGGCAACCGTCAGAAGAACAAAGAACAAGGGAACAAAGAACAAAGGCGCAGCAACGCCATTCAATGCTGCAAAGACGTAGCTGTTCTTTCCACTAGCTGAAGGATAAGCATATGATTCCGCATGCAGATCGACGAGTCGCCGTGATTGGCGCTGGAATCTCGGGCATCGCCGCCGCCAACATGCTCAGAAAACAGGGCTATGAGGTCGTCGTGTTTGAGAAAGCCGCGAGCCTGGGCGGCGTGTGGGCTGTGGCCTATCCCGGCGTACGGCTGCAAAATCTAGCCGTGCATTATCATCTTGCGGATCTACCCTGGCCGTTCACGCCTGACGCGCACCCTACCCGCGAGCAGATTCTGCGCTACCTGTGCACCGCCGTTCAGCAGCTTCAGCTCGACGTGCGGTTGAGCCACGAGGTGCTGGCGCTGGAGGAGCAGCCCGATGGCTGGCTGGTGCGCTACCGTAATCCATCCGGCGAGCACGAAGCAGCGTTTGGCTATGCCGTGATCGCGGTGGGGCAGTACACCGAGGGCAAATATGTGCCGCAGTTTCCGGGCCAAGCGGACTTCCACGGATCGATCGTGACCGAGCGTGAGATCACAGATCCTGAGGTCTTCGACGGTAAGCGCGTGGTCGTGGTTGGCTTTGGCAAGAGCGCGCTGGATATGGTCACGTTTGCCGCTCAGCGTGGCGCGCAGGTGTCGCATGTGTTTCGCACGCCGCGCTGGCTGATGCCGGAGTGGATTTTCGGCGTGCATATGACGTACGCGCTCTTCACACGCTTTGGTAGCGTGATGATGCCCAGCTGGTCGCATCCGACCGCCGCCGAGCGCTTCCTGCATCGCCGCCTCGCGCCCGTCGTCGCCAGCTTCTGGCGGATGATCGCGGCAATCTTGCGCTTCCAGGTACAGCGCCATGCATCAGGCCAGGATCGCGCGGCCCAGGAGCGGCTGAAGATCGTGCAGCCGTCGCATCCGCTGGTGCCGGATCTGCGCTCGGCGGCGGCGATCGCACCCGCAGAGTACTACCGATTGGTCGCGGAAGGCAAGATCCAGCCGTATCAATCAGAGGTATGCGGATTTTCTGACGCGGCGATCCGGCTTCAGTCGCGACAGGAGCTTGCCTGCGATTTAGTCGTGCTGTCGGTCGGATCACAGAAGCCGGCCTTTGCGTTCCTGCCCCGGCAATACCGCGATCTGCTTGAGGCGGAGATCGACGGCGTGCAGCTCTACCGGCACCTGATTCACCCGCGCATCCCGCGCCTGGGCTTTGCCGGATTCAACCACGGCTATATGCACGTTCCCGCCGTCGAAGTGGGCACGCTCTGGCTCTGCGCATACTGGCGCGGCGAGCTTGAGATGCCGAGTCTCGCGGAGATGGAGCGATCGATCGCGCACATGACCGACTGGAAGCGCGCACACATTCATTTCGAGCCGTCGCGCCTGTGTGCGACTAGCACGCGCTTCCAGCAATATCTCGATATTTTGCTCAAAGACCTGGGGATCTCGCCCTACCGCAAGCTGCCGAATATTTTTGCCGAAGTCTTTGGTCGCTACACGGCCGCCGATTACCGCGACATACTTCAGGAGTACAGCCGCCGGCAAGCGCAGCGGACAGCGCCGCTACAGCCGATTCCGGTGCATATGTGACCTTCCAAAGGTGGCGGCTCGGAACCGGCGCACGGCTTGACAGCCTCCCGGAAATGCGCGATAACTCCCGCAGATACACCGCTGATCCGTCCTCAACCGGGAGAGCCGACCTTGACCACCGCATATGATGTTATCGTCCTGGGACTTGGCGGCATGGGCAGCGCCGCCGCCTACACGCTGGCGGCGCGCGGCCTGCGCGTGCTGGGCCTTGAGCAGTTCACGCCGGCTCATGATCGCGGATCGTCGCATGGCGGCACGCGGATTATTCGCGAGGCCTACTTTGAAGATCCCGCCTACGTGCCGCTGGTTCAGCGCGCCTACACGCTGTGGCGGGCGCTTGAGCAGGCGACGGGTCGGCAGCTGCTGCAAATCACCGGCGGCCTGATGATCGGACAGCCGGACTCGGAGCTGGTCACGGGCGCGATCGCCAGCGCGCGCATACACCAGCTTGAGCATACGGTTCTCAGCGCCGACGAGTCGCGACAGCGCTTCCCGATGTTTGCGCTTGAGCCCGAAGATGTGGCGGTCTACGAGCCGCGCGCGGGGCTGGTGCGGCCCGAAGAGTGCGTGTCGGCGCATCTTGAGATGGCGGTACGCAGCGGCGCTGAGCTGCGCTTCGAGGAGCGCGTGCTGAGCTGGACAGCCGACGATAACGGCGTAGCCGTCGAGACGGCTCAGGGACGCTACACCGCCGGCAAACTGGTGATCACGGCGGGACCGTGGATCGGCGAGCTGGTGCGTGAGCTTGGGCCGCAGCTTCAGGTCGAGCGCGTGCCGGTCTACTGGTTCGAGCCGCGCAACGCGGCGCTCTTTGAGCCGGAGCGCTGCCCGATCTACATCTGGCAGCGCGACGACGTCGGCTTTTTCTATGGCTTTCCGCGCATCGATCAGCAGGTCAAGATCGCGCGTCACTACGGCGGCCAGATCACCACAGCCGAAACGATCGACCGCGCGGTTCATCCCAACGAGTTTGCCGAGATGCGCGCGATCGTGGCGCGGTTCATCCCCGAGCTGGCGGGAACGCTGATCAAGACCAACGTCTGCATGTACACCAACTCGCCGGACCTGCATTTCGTGATCGATCGCCACCCGCAGCACGCCAACGTCGCAGTCGCGGGCGGCTTCTCCGGCCACGGCTTCAAGTTCTGCCCCGTGATCGGCGAGCTGCTGGCCGACCTAACGCTCGATTCCGCCGCCGCGCCGCCCGAGCTATTCGGCTGGAACCGGCTGCTCAGCTAGCGCCACCTCGACAGCGGCCGGCTGTGCTGCCAGCGCCATCAGCACGCGCTCCGGCGTCATCGGCTGCTGCGTCACCCATACGCCGGTCGCGTCGTAGATCGCGCTGGCGATCGCGGGAGCCAGCGGCACCAGCGGCATCTCGGCCATACCGCGCGCGCCATACGGCCCGTTGGGATCGGCAAGCTCCATGATCACCGGCACAATCTCGGGCGGCACGTCCATCGTCGTAGGCAGCAGATACGTGCTGAAGTGCGGCGTGAGCACATGCCCGTTGCGCATCTGGAAGTGCTCCAGCAGCGCGTAGCCCAGCGCCTGCGCCACGCAGCCCTCGATCTGGCCCTCGACCTGCTGCCGATTGATCGCCTTGCCCACGTCGTGGACGCTGATGATCTTGAGCACCTGCACCTGACCCGTCAGCGTATTGACCTCGACCTCAACCGCCTGCGCCGCGTAGCCGTAGGCGTAGTTGGGACGGCCCGCCGTGGTCACGGGATCGAGCGGCGTGGTGGCGGGCGCGCGATACTGGATCGTCGCGACTGCCGGACGCTCCTCGTCGGCCCACTGCACCAGCGCGGCCTGCGCCGCATCATGCACCGCATGACCGGCCATGTAGGTCAGGCGCGAGGCCGAGGCGCTGCCCGCGTTGGGCGTCTCGCTGCTGTCGTCGGTGATCATCGTGATCTTCTCAAGCGGCACGCGCAGCATCTCGGCCGCGATCTGGCGCAGCGCGAGATGCGTTCCCTGGCCGACATCGGCGGCGCCCACGCGCACATGCACATGCTCGATCTCCGCCCCGCCGATCAGCTCCACCGTGGCCGTGGCCTGCTCAGGATAGCCGAACGAGTAGCCGATATTCTTGATCCCGCACGCAATACCGACGCCGCGCCGGATGTGCGGCTGGCCCTCACCCCCCGCGCCCCCCTGCCCCGAACCTCGGTCGGCTTCGACCTCGGTTGCCGCAGGCGAGGGGGGAAGGCTAGAGCTATAATTCTTCAGTTGTTCTTCTTGCGATCCTTGTTCCCTTGTTCCTTTGTTCTCTTGTTCCCCGCTTGGTTCTTGGTTCTTGGTTCTTGGTTCTCCAATTCGATTCTTCATCTCCTCCACGCATCGCTCCAGCACCGGCAGCGCGCTCACGCCCGGCGGCAGCACATGCTGCGTCGGCTCGATGCTGCCTTCGCGGTAGATGTTGCGCCGCCGCAGCTCGATCGGATCGAGGTGGAGGGCCTGGGCCAGCCGTGCGATCATGATCTCGCTGGCGAACTGCGCCTGGGGCGCGCCAAAGCCACGGAACGCGCCGGAGGGAATATTGTTCGTAAACACCGCGTAGCCATCGACGGAGATGTTGGGCACCTCATAGCAGCCGCTGGCGAACAGCGCCGCGATCTTGATCACCTCCTGGCTCGTCGAGGCGTATGCGCCGCCATCGGCGATCACCTCGGCCTCGACAGCCGTGATCCGGCCGTCGCTGGTCGCACCCCAGCGGCAGCGAACATCGATCGGATGCCGCTTGTGATGACCGATCATCGACTCCTCGCGGCTCCACACCAGCGCGACCGGACGCCGCAGCTTCCAGGCTGCCAGCGCCAGGATATGCTGGATCGACAGATCTTCGCGACCGCCGAACGCGCCACCGATCGCCGCGTAGCGGATCACCACCTGCTCCTGGGGCAGCCTGAGCATCTCCGCGATCTGCCGCCGATCTTCGTGGAGCCACTGGCCCGCCGTCTCGACCACCACACGATCCTGCTCGTCGATATAGGCGATGCCGGCCTCGGGCTGGAGAAAAGCGTGCTCCTGCCAGGAAGTGCTGAACTCGCCGTCGAGCACCACATCGGCCTCGGCTAGCGCTGTGGCCGTGTCGCCCTTGCGGATCGGCACATGCATCACCAGATTCGAGCCGCGCCCGGCGTGAACCAGCGGCGAGGCCGGATCTAATGCCTGGCGCGGATCGCAGACGAGCGGCAGATCCTGATACTCGACCGCGACCAGACGCGCACCAGCCGCCGCCGCCTCGGCCGTTTCGGCGACCACCAGCGCGACTTTATCGCCCTCGAAGCGCACGACATCGCCGCAGAGCACCGGCTGGTCGGCCTCGATCAGCCCGAATGCATTGAAGGGCACATCCGCTGCGGTCAAAACGGCGACCACGCCGGGCTCAGCCAGCGCCGCGCCCGTATCGATCGACAGGATGCGCGCGTGGGGCCGGTGCGCGAAAACGACCTTGAGATGGAGCATGTCGGGACGCACCAGATCGCCGGGGTAGCGAGCCGCGCCCGTGACTTTGCCCAGCGCGTCGGGCCGGGGCAGCGAAGCTCCGATCTGTGTTGTCATAGTTTTTCTCCTGGAAGCCTTTAAAGCAAAGCATCGGGGAACGCCGGTAGTTATTCTGCCGGGCCGGCGAGCGCGGCGGATTGCACCGCGTCAAGGATCTTGCGGTAGCCGGTGCAGCGGCAGATATTCCCGCTCAGCGCCACCTGGATCTGCTCGCGATCGGGCTGCGGATGTTCTTGCAGCAGCTTCGCGCCGGCCATGAGCATGCCGGGAATGCAGTAGCCGCACTGGACGGCGCCCTGCGCGATAAACGCCGCCTGGATCGGGTGGAGCGAGTCCTCGTCGGCCAGCCCTTCGACCGTCGTGATCGTGGCGTTGTGCGCCTGCGGTGCCGGCACCAGACACGACATGACCGCCTGACCGTTGAGCCAGACCGTACACGCGCCGCACTCGCCCTCGGCGCAGCCCTCCTTGGTGCCGGTCAGACCCGCGCTCTGGCGCAGCGCGTTGAGCAGCGATGTGTTGTGCGCGTTCTCAAGCCGGTAGTCCGTGCCGTTGATCGTCGTGTGGATCGTGCCGCTGAACGGCGTGTGCGCGGGCTCGATCCGATCCGCCTCCAGCAGCACCGTCGGCAGTGTCAGCGTGGGCCGCGCCGCGCCGGGAGCCAGCCGGCGCAGACCGTTCGCCACCAGGCCCGCCAGCGTCATCTGGCGATAGGCCGCCGAGCCGCGCAGGTCGTCGATCGGCGCGACATCGGTGCATGCCAGCCGCCCGGCCTCCTCGCAGATCGCCGGATCGAGCGTCTTGCCGCGCAGAAACTCCTCGACCGTCGGCGCATGAACGATCGTCGGCGCGAGCGAACCCAGCGTGATCTGCGCATCCTGAACTTGATCGCCGTCGAACGTCAGCACCAGCGCGACGTTGATCACCGAGATCGCCTGGGCGCGCCGCAGACCGAGCTTGAGAAACAGGCCGCGCTGCTGCTCGGTCAGCGCCGGAAAGCGGATCTCGCGCACCAGCTCGCCGGGCTGAAGCACCGTGCGTCGAAAGCCCGCGTAAAACTCGCTCAGCGGCACCACGCGTTCGCCGGATGTGCTCAGCAGCACCAGCTCAGCGCCCAGCGCCATCAGCGGCGCGATCGTATCGTTGGCGGGCGATGCCGTCACCAGGTTGCCCGCGATCGTGGCGCGCGTGCGAATCTGCGGCGCTCCGACCTCGGCGCAGGCTTGAGCCAGCGGCAGCGCGTATTTAACGCAATCCTGCGCGGCCAGCACGTCGTTACTGGTCGCCAGCGCGCCCAGCCGGATCACGCCGTTTTCGTGCCGCACATACTTGAGATCGTGCAGCCGGCTGATGTCGATCAGTGTGCTCGTCGGCCTGACGCCGCGCTGAAGCTCGACCAGCACATCGGTGCCGCCGGCCACGATGCGCGACTGTCCGGCATATGTTTGCAGCAGCTCCAGCGCCTCGGCCAGAGTTGCAGGCTGTAGATAGTGTTGCCACATACAATCTTCCTTCCTGGTGTCGTAGCTATCCCGCTCGTCGTGGCGTCAAGAGCCGCCCAATCGGTGCCGGATCGACCTTGCCGTTCATAAAGACCGTCGTTCCGCGCACCAGCGTACGCACGACGCGACCGTGAAGTGTTTTGCCAAGATAGGGGCTGTGGCGATGACGATAGAACAGATCGCTCGACTCCAGGATCGATTGATCCGCCAGATCGACCAGCGCCAGATCGGCGTCATTCCCGATCGCCAGCGAGCCTTTGCCGGGGATGTTGAAGCGCCGCGCGACATACTCGGCCGTGATCGCCGCGATTGTCGTGAGCGGAAGCTGCCGCGCGTGGTAGCCGTCGGTCAGCATCACTGCCAGCAGCGACTGGCAGCCGGAGATGCCGCCCCAGACCTTGAAGAAGTTGGCGTCGGTCTTGAGGCTGGCCGGAGCCGGCGAGTGATCCGAGGCCACCATCGGCAGCGTGCCGTCGAAAATATGCTGCCAGAGCGCGGCCTGCTCCTCCGCCGATCGCAGGGGCGGCGCGCACTTGGCGACCGCGCCCAGCTCTTCCATATCGTCGCCGGTCAGCGCCAGATAGTGCGGACAGGTCTCGCAGCTCACATCCACGCCACGCGCCCGCGCCGTCGCGACCAGCGCCACGCCGCGCCCGGTGCTGACATGCACGATGTGCAGCGCACAGCCGGTCTCCTCGGCCAGTACGATCGCCCGCTCGATCGCCTCAAGCTCCGCGATCGCCGGCCGCGAGCTGAGATAATCGCGAATCCCGGTGCGGCCCTCGGCTACCGCGCGACGAGCCAGCGCGCCCGTGATCTGATCGTTCTCGGCGTGCAGCGCGACCAGACAGCCGAGCTGCGCGGCGCGGGCCATGCCCTCGTAGAGCGTCAGATCGTCGACCGCCTCGAAATCGTCGATGCCGCTGTTGGACATGAAAGCTTTGAAGCCGACCACGCCGCGCTCGGCCAGCTCGGCCAGCCGCTCGACATTGCCGGGCACCAGACCGCCCCACAGCCCAAAATCGACCACCGCCGATGCCTGCGCGGCCGCCAGCTTGAGATCGAAGCTGGCCGCGTCCACGGTTGGCGGATGCGCGTTGAGCGGCATGTCGAAGAAGCTCGTGGTGCCGCCTGCCGCCAGCGCCTGTGTTCCCGTGGCGAAGCCTTCCCAATCGGCGCGGCCCGGCTCGTTGAAATGCACATGCGCGTCGATCGCGCCGGGCAGCACGTGCAGGCCGCGCGCGTCGATCTCGGTGGCGGCGCCGCCCTCAAGCTCCAGCCCGATCGCCACGATGCGCCCATCGGCAACAGCAAGATCCGCCTGCGCCAGATCGTCGGGCCGCACCAGCGTTGCGCCACGGATCACCAGATCATAGAGACTCATAGCGTTGCGCCCTTTTCAGCCAGCAGCTCAAGAAACCGGCTCATCACATCGATCGCGATGCCGACATCAGCGCTCGTCACCGACTCGGCGGGATTGTGGCTGATGCCGCCCTTGCAGCGCACGAACAACATCGCGACCGGCGTGATCGTGGCGAGCATCCCCGCGTCGTGGCCGGCGCCGCTCGCCAGCTGGTAGACCGGATGGCCCAGCGAGTCGACAGCCTGCGCCAGCAGCTCCATCAGCAGCGGCGAGCACTGCACGGCCGGCGTGGTGTGCAGATGCTGCCAGTCCAGCTCGATCCCACGCGCGGCGCAGATCGCCTGGGCGCGCTCCCGCAGCAAGGCGGCGGCGTGCTGGCACTGCGCATCGTCGGGATGGCGCATGTCGAGGCTCAACGTTACGCGGCCCGGAATCACATTGCTAGCGCCCGGCAGCCCCTCGATCTGACCGACCGTCGCGACCAGCCCGCTTATCTCGCGGGCCAGCGCCTCGACCGCCAGCACGAACTCGGCGGCGGCACACAGCGCGTCCCGACGCATATGGATCGGCACGGTTCCAGCATGACCGGCCTCGCCGCTAAAGGTGATTGTGCTGCGATCCTGGCCCTGGATCGCGGTGACGATCCCAACCGGCAGATTCAGCGCTTCCAGCAGCGGCCCCTGCTCGATGTGGACCTCGCAGTAGCCCAGCAGCGTCTCGGCGTCGTAGGCATCTTCGGCGATGGCGTCGGGATCGCCGCCAAAGGCGCGGATCGCCTCGGCCACCGTGATGCCGCCGGCATCGCTCAGGCGCAGCATCGCGGGCTCGAAGGTTCCGGCGACGGCCTTGCTGCACAGAAACGAGCTGCCGAAGCGCAGGCCCTCCTCGTCGGCAAAGGCGACCACCTCGATCGCGAAGGGCAGCCGCGTGCCGCTGGCGTGGAGCCGCTCGACAACAGCCAGCGCGATCAGCACGCCCAGCGGACCGTCGTACTTTCCGGCGTCGCGCACCGAGTCGACATGTGAGCCGAGCAGCAGCGTTTTGGCACCGGGCTGCGCGGCCTCGTAGCGTCCGATGCGATTGCCCAGATTATCGCGCCGCGTGGTCATGCCCGCCGCTTGCATCCAGCCCTCCAGCACCTGGTACAGCTGGCGCAGCGCCTCGGAGCCATAGCGGCGCGTCAGCCGATCCGGCTCTTCACTAAAAACCATCAGCGTTTCGATGCGCTGCATGACCTCGGCAGCCAAAGCATGATCAATCATCGCTCAGCTCCCACGGTAGGTGCTATAGGCCCAGGGCGAGGCCAGCAGCGGCACATGATAATGGCCTTCGGCGTCGGCGATGCCAAAGCGTACCGGCACGCGATCCAGAAAAGGCGGTGTGGTGGTGCTCACAGGCTGCTCCGCGAAGTAGTCGCCGACCGCGAAGACCAGCTCATAGACACCGGCGATCAGCTCAGCGCCCGCCAGCAGCGGCGCATCGGTGCGGCCGTCGGCGTTGGTGCGCGTGGTTTTGAGCAGCGTGCGCTCGTCGGATTCCAGCCGCCAGAGCTCGATCAGCAGATTCGCCGCCGGACGGCCCTGCGCGGTGTCGAGGACATGTGTAGTTAACCGACCTGTCATTCAGCTTCCTGTTCAAAGAAAAGGCCCTCACCCCCTGGCCCCCTGCCCCGAACCTCGCCAAGCTTTTGGCTCGGTTGCGACAGGCGAGGGGGAAGTTCGGGGCCGACCAGATTAAGCATCTCGCGTCAGGGTCAGGCGGATCATGCCGTACGGCGGGCGCGGATCGCAGTAGACCTTGCGCGTGGGATCGTCCTCCGCGACAAACGCGGTATCCCACAGCCGGTTCTGCGCCGAGAACGATACCTCCGCCATCTGCGGGAAGCGCTCCAGCAGCCGCAGGCCGATCTCATGCACCAGATGCTGGATCGACTTGCTCACAAACTGGTGAAACACGACCTGCGCGACATCGCGAACCTGCTCGGCGGCGATGTAGTGCGCGGGATCGCTGCCCAGCATCTGCGCGGCGTCGGCGTACTTCCAGTGAATATCCAGGTAGATAAACAGCGGACGATCGATCTGCTCCGGCAGCGTGGTGTACGAATCGCGGGCAAAGCTGGCGAACGAGCTGCCGGTCAGCTTGATCAGCTGAAGGCCGGTCCGCCCGCACTCGTGATCGGTCACGATCACGTCGTCGCCGTCGCGCTGGAGATCGATCGTCGCGACCGCCGCGTCGTCGTGGGCGCGGCTGAAGAGCACGCTGCTCGCGCCAAAATTCTGGCCGGCATCTTCGGGCACTCGCGCGGCGACAAACGGCTGCTCGGTCCCCGTCATCCGCAGCGACTGCATGACCGGATACGTGGTCAGAAACTGCCGCCCAAGAAACTCCAGCAGCCCTTCCAGCGTCGTGCCGTCGAAGGCCAGCGCCTGCTTGAGCACGAAGTTCTTCATGGTATCGGTCGCGACGACATTGGAGTTATCGCCCTCAGTGTAGGCGGGCAGAAAGTTATCGCCAAACACCTCGACCATCACGTTCACGGCAAAGAGCGTGTTCGGTCGGCTGGTGAACTCGGACTCCGGGATCGAGGCGAGGCCGCTCAAAGGCCGGGCGTAGGTTCGATAGAGCGTTATATCGCCTTTACCGTAGCTGATCTTTGTGCTCATGGGCAGCTCCTTGGATGCGTGGTAGAAAGCCGGAGGAAGAACAAAGAACAACGTGTCACGCTGGTGATGCTTAGTTCTTAGTTCTTAGTTCTAGGTTCTCGGTTCTCACTCTTAGATGACGCTATCGTTCAGGCGCAGTCTGGCGATCTTGGCGATCTCTTGCAGGGCCGTCGCGATCTCTTGCTCACGTGTATTGTCGAGCCGCGTCCCGAAGCCGGCCAGGATGCTGGCTTTTTTGTTTTCGCGGGCGCAGATCACAAAAGGAAAGCCAAACGTTT
>DASWTQ010000573.1:0-22823 GCA_036402055.1 Herpetosiphonaceae bacterium | reverse complement strand
GTCGCGGAGCGCGTGCTGGAAACTGTGCACCGGATGCGTATCGCGGAGTGGCCCGCCGATCCGCGTGAAGGCAGCCAGACCTGCGCGGGCTGCGCGTTTCGGCCCGTGTGCAGCGATCCACAGTAGCGCGATCTGTAAGCTAGAGGAACAACCAAAGACTTTGCTAGAACGAGCAATACGATCCTCACGCATAACTCGCCAACCTGCTATTCGTCTACGCGCACTGGCAGCCGTCGGCCTGCTGCTGACGCTCTTCCTGGCGCTGTTCGCGCCTGCGCTGGCCCAGAGCCCGCCGCCGGAAGTCGTCGATCTGACGCTGGGCGCCTCGGTTGAGGGCCGGCCGATCACCGCCGTGCGCATCGGCAGCGGGCCGCGTAAGCTGGTGCTGGTCGGCGCGACACACGGCTTTCCCGAGCGCAACACCTACGAGCTGGCGACACAGCTGGTCGAGCATTTTCGGTCCAATCCGGCAGCGGTTCCGCCCGAGCTTCGGCTGTACATTGTTCCGCTGCTCAATCCCGACGGCATGGCGCTGGGCCGTCGTCAGAACGCCAACGGCGTGGATCTCAATCGCAACATGGACACCTCGGCCGACAGCTGCCCCGAGAACGATTGGAGCCAGCGCGTCTCGGGCGCGTACGGCATTGTCTCGGATACCGGCGGGGCCTACAGCGACTCCGAGCCGGAGAGCCGCGTGATCCGCGATTTTCTGCTGGATGCCGACGGCGTGATCTTTTTCCACTCCAACGCGGGCGTGGTCTTTCCCGCCTGCAATCACGAGCCGTCGATCGAGATGGCGCGCGTTTTTGCCGACGGCGCGGGCTATGAATTCATTCCCAAGTGGGATTTCTACCCGATCACCGGCGGCATGCACGACTGGGCCGGTGGCCTGGGCATCGCCGCGATTACGCCCGAGCTGATCACCGGCGATCAGCCCGAGTTCGCGCAAAACCTGGGCGGCGTCGAGGCTGTGCTGCGCTCGGCTAGCGATCTGCTGCCGCAGCCACAGCCGCAGACAGTCGGCGGCTTCGCGGTTCAGCCGATCATCTGGCGGGCCTGGCGCGCCTGGGGCTCAGAGCCGCTCTTTGGCCTGCCGATCGCGCCGCCGGTGCAGACCAGGGAAGGCTGGCTGCAGCTTTTCGAGCGCGCCAGCTTCGAGTACAAGCCCTCGCAGAGCGACACGACGGCGTCGGTGCAGATCGGGCTACTGGGCCGGCAGCTGCTGACGCCCGCCGAGATCGCCGTGGAAGCGCCGCAGCCGGACGCGCGATTCTTTCCCGAGACGCAGCACAACGTCAGCGGGCCGTTCCTGGATTTCTGGCAGATCAACGGCGGACTGCCGAT
This sequence comes from Herpetosiphonaceae bacterium, assembly GCA_036402055.1. Lineage (GTDB taxonomy): Bacteria > Chloroflexota > Chloroflexia > Chloroflexales > Kallotenuaceae > LB3-1. The sequence goes on along the minus strand of DASWTQ010000573.1, from coordinate 21,479 downwards.
CTTTGGCCTGCCGCTGACCGCCGCCGAGCAGTCCACCGACGATACGGGCGCACCGATCGTGCGGCAGACGTTTGAGCGCGGGGTGCTCCAGCGCCCGCTCACAGCCACCAGCCAGCTCGAAGTGCGGCTCGCGGCGCTGGGTCGCGTCCAGTGGGCGCAGCAGGACGCACGCTCGGCGGAGACAAGGATTTGGGTTCGATAAAGAACAAGAGAACAAAAAAACAAAGGAACAAAGAACAAAAGCTAACCTGTTTTGTTCGCTTGTTCCCTTGTTCCCTTGTTCGCCCGCAGGGCAGAGGGTGAGGGCCTGCCAAGGAACAAAAGAACAAAAAAACAAAGGAACAAAACGCTAGCATCGAAACCCTTTGTTCGCTTGTTCGCTTGTTCGCTTGTTTACTCGTAGGCATGGCTCTTGCGAGGTTTCATGGCAACAAGCAAAAGGACAGATCTATGGATCGCGAAGCCGAGCGGCGCTCGATGATCCGTGAACAGCTTGAACGCCGCAATATTCGTGACACACGAGTTTTAGATGCGATGGTGAACGTGCCCCGCCATCGATTCGTGCCCGAAAGCCTCGATCAGCAGGCTTACGCCGATAACGCGCTTCCCATCGCCGAAAACCAGACGATCTCGCAGCCGTACATCGTCGCGCTGACGGTGGCCGCGCTTCAGCTCCGGGGCCATGAGCGCGTCCTGGAGATCGGGACCGGCTCTGGCTACGCCGCCGCCGTGCTGGCGCAGCTTGCCGCCGAGGTCTGGACGATCGAGCGCTACCGCTCACTGGCTGAGAGCGCCGCGCAGCGGCTGGCGGATCTCGACTACACCAATGTCCATGTTATGATCGGCGATGGAACGCAGGGCCTGCCCGAGCACGCCCCCTACGACGCGATCGCGGTCGCCGCTGCCGGGCCGCACGTGCCGCGCTCACTGCTGGATCAGCTCGCGCCTGGTGGCCGGCTGGTGATTCCAATCGGCAGCATGGACGAGCAGAAGCTGATTCGCATCGTGCGCACACCGCAGGGGCTGCAAGAAGAGTCGCTTGGGCCTGTGCGCTTCGTGCCGCTGGTCGGCCGCGAGGGCTGGCAGGACGATCGAGAGGTGGACTGAGTCGTCCCATGAGCTTGCAGCCAAAAACCTTGCCGAAAAGATGACCTTATCGCTCGTCGGTTACGATACTATCGATCTGCGTAAGCAACCCGCCTCCGAGCACCCAGGAATAGCAATGCATGTAGTGTCGAATCAACGGTTTCGCAGCATACTCGTGATCGCTGGCTTAGCGCTGGCCAGTCTGTTTCCACTCTATGTGGCCGCGCAGCATACACTGTTTTTGAACGACGACTCCTATATCACGCTGACTTATGCCAAAAACCTTGTTGCGGGCAACGGTTTTGTCTTTAATCATCCGCCGCACACGCTCGGCACCACGTCGCCGCTGTTCACGCTGGCAGTCGCCGCGCTGGGCATCGTCTTCTCGCACCAGGCGATCAGCACGATCGCCGTGTATCTGACCGCGCTCTGCTGGCTCGGCATCGTGTGGGTCTTCTTCGGCTACCGCTCAGCCTGGGCGCTGTCGGACTGGCAGGCTGGCCTGATCGGGCTGGTCGTGATCGGCTCGGGCTGGATTTCCTTTCTGGGCATGGAAGCGTATATCTTCACCTTTCTGCTGGTGCTCAGCATCTCGCTCTTTCTCCACGGCGACCGGCTGGCGGCCGGCTTTACGCTCGGGCTGCTGTTTCTCACGCGTGGCGAAGGGATTCTGGTCTTCTGCCTGATCCTGATGCTCGCCGCGATCCAGGGCTGGACCGCCAACAGAGAGTCAGGATTGAGCTGGATCAGACCTGCGCTGGTGCTGGGCGTTGGCTTTGCCGTGCCGGTGATGATCTGGGCCGTGTATGCGCAGAACACATTCGGCAGCATTTTGCCGAATACCCTGGCCGCCAAACAGGCGCAGGGTCAGAATGGGATGGGCCATCCATTTCTGGCGCGGCTGGTTCAGGAATGGCTACCGACCTGGGGCACTCGCTTCAGGCTGCCGTCGCTGCCACTGATCAACGCCTGGTGGCTGCTGATCGTCGCCGGCGTGATCTCGGCCGGTCTGCGCCGTCGTGCCTGGCTGATCTTTCTGGGCTGGGTCCTGCTCTATGTGCTGGGCTATGCCATTCTCGGCGTGTCGGCGTACTGGTGGTACCAGCTGCCGATCCTGTTTGTGCTCAATCTGTTCTTTGCGCTCGGCGTGATCGCCTGTGTCGAGCTGATCGTCAGGCTGGTGCGGCGACCACCATTGGCCACGGCGCTGTCGGCGCTGCTGGTTGGCGCGGTCTTGCTCAACCTTGGCCTGCCGACGGTCAGAAACGCGCTGACCTATGAGGGCGATCCGCGCGGCAAAAGCTATATCGAGCTGAGCCAGTGGATTCGAGAACACACCGCGCGCACCGACAGCGTAGCGTTCATCGAGATCGGCTATCTGGGCTACTTCACCGACAATCGCATCATCGATCTGGCCGGGCTGACGCTGCCGAATATCGTGCCGCATATTGCCCAGGGCGATTTTGCCTGGGGCTTCTGGCACTACGCGCCCGACTACTATGTCCACTCCGTCGATTTCGATTGGGCGCTCGCCGACATCCGCAACGATCCACGCTTCGCCGAGAGCTACCAGCCGGTCGCGACGCTCCACGGGCCAACCGAGCACGAGTTTGTCGTCTACAAGCGCGTGGGTCAGAGCGCCGCAGATGCAGCCGCCCAGCGTAGATGCCTGCCCAGCACGACGATGCGTTCAGCCCTCTGTCGCCTGTAAACGAAGACCTGCGCCTCTGATGGAGAGAACGGCAAATCGATGGACGAGCACGTTTTTTCACAACATGGGTATCGCTGCCGCCTGGAGTGGGGCCGACGTGGAGCGCGCGCCGCCGCCGAGCGCGGCGATGTGCTGATCGTCGTCGATACGCTCAGCTTCTCGTCGGCGGTTGTTACGGCGGTTCAGCACGGCGCGGTCGTCTATCCCTGCGCCTACGACGAAGATCCCGCGACGCTGGCTCAGCGCATCGGCGGTGAGGTCGCGGTGGGACGACTGGATGCGCCAGCCCAGGGCCGCTTCTCGCTGTCGCCACTAACGTTTCTGGCCGCGACCGAGGATACCAGGATCGTGCTGCGCTCGCCCAACGGCGCGACCTGTAGCCGCTACGCGCCGCAGGTTCCGTATCTCTTTGTCGGAACGCTGCTCAACGCGGCGGCGGTCGCGGCGGTGGTGGCTCAGGTGCTGGCGACAACCGAGCACTGCGTGACGGTGCTGGCCTGCGGCGAGCGCTGGCAAACGCCCAATGAGGACGGCGAGCTGCGGTTTGCGATCGAGGATGCGCTGGGCGCCGGCGCGATTCTGGCGCATCTGGACTACCCGAAATCGCCCGAGGCCAGATTCTGCGAAGGCGCGTTTACGGCATCCCAGCCCGATCTTGCGGCGATCGTTCGCGAGTGCGGCAGCGGGAGGGAGCTGTACGAGCGCGGATTTGGGGCGGATGTTGAGCACGCGGTTCGGCTCAACGCCTACGACGCGGTGCCGGTGATGCGCGGCGAGTGCTTCACGCGCTGGATCTGCAACAAAAAGCCGTAAATCGAGGTAATTATGTACAATGCACATACATTCGTAATCGCCGAAGTGAAATGGATAAACCTGTGATTCCTGGACTGCCCAATAGTGCCGAGGCGCAGCAGCGCAACGAAGCCTTCGAGTTTTTGAAAGCCTGGGTCGGAACGGCGCTCGCCTTCGCGGTTCTGTACCGCACGCTGCCGCTGTCATTCGTCACGATCCTGCTGATCACCACGTTCACTGCCGGGCTGGGCGTGATTCTGCATGAGCTGGCGCATCGCGTGGTGGCGCGGCGCTTCGGCGCGACGGCGCACTTCGTCGCCAACGACATGATGCTGGTGCTTTCGGTGCTGATCGCGTTCTCGGGCTTTTTGTTTGCCGCGCCGGGCGCCGTCTGGCACAGCGGCTGGCTGACCAAGCGCCAGAGCGGCCTGATCGCGGCGGCCGGCCCTGCTACCAACATCGTGCTGGCGGTCTTGTTCCTGGGCGCGCTGGTAGTGGCGCAGGGCATCACCCGATCGCCGGTGATCATCTACTCGCTCTTCCTGGGCTTCTCGATCAACGGCGTGCTCGGCCTGTTCAACATGCTGCCGTTCGGCCCGATCGACGGCGCCAAGATTCTCAGCTGGAGCGGCACGGCTTTTACAGCCATGATCGCCGTCGCCGCGCTGGTCACTTTTGGCCTGCCCTGGCTCCTGGAACTGCCTAACATCTTCGGCTACTCGCGCAATTAGGAGCCCTGACAATTCAACGACAAATTCGTAGTTTAACCTCTTGACAAAGTTTTAACTCTTCTCTATAGTGGAACCACAAGACACAGAGCGGTCGCCTGGCCGCTCACCGTGTTCCATTTCGCCAAAGCTATACAATTTGCTGCACATCCATCAGCCTGTCTTGCTATCCGTGTGTCCAGTCAAAGGATGCAGGCGCGGGCTATGATCTGCTGCGCGGCAACCGTGTTCAGCCCGGCCTTCGATCCATACAGCCAGAGGAGATTCTTGATGAGCACGTCGTCCCGTCTTTGGTCGCTTGTCGCCCTTGTCGCGATCCTGGCTATCGCGGCGCTGCCCTCAACCACCAGCGCTAACCACTCGTGGGGCAACTATCACTGGGCTCGCACCAGCAACCCGTTCACCGTCAAGCTCGGCGATAACCTATCGAGCAACTGGAAATCGTACCTGAGCACCGCGTCCTCGGACTGGAGCAAGTCGCGGGTTCTCGACACCACGGTCGTCGCGGGTCAATCGACGTCGCGCTGCGCTGCGACTGCGGGTCGCGTGGAAGTCTGCAACGATACCTACGGCAGCAACGGCTGGCTGGGCATCGCCTCGGTCTGGACCAGCGGCGGCCATATCGTGCAGGGCACCGTCAAGATGAACGATACCTACTACAACACCGCCACCTATAACACGACGGCGTGGCGCAACCTGGTCATGTGCCAGGAAGTCGGCCACACCTTCGGCCTTGCGCACCAGGACGAGAACTTCACCAACCCGAACCTGGGCACGTGCATGGACTACACCAACAATCCGGGCACCAACCAGCACCCGAACTCGCACGACTACCAGATGCTTGAGTCGATCTACTCGCATGTGGACGGCACGACCACCGTCGGCTCGCTGCCGGCTGAGGTGGCCAACGCCGATCTGAGCACGCCCGACAAGTGGGGCAAGCCGATCCACACCACCGACGACGGCCACGGCAGCGTTCACGAGCGCGACTTTGGCAACGGCTATCGCATCTTCACCTTTGTGTACTACGCCGAGCCGCGCGGCCACCGCGATCACCACTAGGCGCAAGATCATACCGGCTGTGAAGGGCGGGGCAGATGCCTCGCCTTTTGCATGTGTGAGCGGGCTTTCAGCCAGCAATCAGCTTCACAACTTGACGGTATTGAAAGCGATCGATCCTTTTCTGGTATAATCCCGGCCGATGGCAACGACAACGATGACACCCGCCGCCGCCTCTACCCAACGGGTACCCGGCGGCGTTAGATTGTTCGGACAGCAATTCGCCCGCGTCGATCTGCTCGCCGCGCTGCTGCTGCTGGCCGCCGCGCTGCTGGGCCTGATGCTGGCCTACGTGCGTCCGTCCAACGTCGAGATCGGCGTGGTCGGCATCGAAGACCACCGGCGCATCCACTACCAGCAGCATCTGGTCAACTTCCACGATCCCGAGGCGATCGCGGGCCAGCAGCGCTACTATCGCTGGACGGAGGCCGACAGCGCGATCAACTTGCCGGGGATCGGTCGTGGACTGTGGCAGACGCAGCTTTCGCTGGGCAGCCCGCAGCCGACAGGACAGCCCAAGCAGATCGTGATCGCGGCTGGCGCGTACCAGCTGCCGGTCCAGCTGACGCCGGATCTGCGCAGCTACCACCTGCTCACGCCCTCCAGCGGCGACCTGCGCGTGACGCTCGATGCGCAGACCGCGCAGTACGGCAACGATCCGCGTCCGCTGGGCGTGATCTTCGGCGGCGTGGCGCTTCAGCCGATCGCGGTGGCCGCGCTTCCGCCCGCGCTCTTCCTGTTCCATACACTGCTGGCGCTGACGCTGGCGTTTCTTACGCTGCGGCTGATCGGCGTGCCGACCTGGCTGGCGCTGCTGGGTGCGCTCGGCGGATTGGCTGTGCTGGTCTGGGGCACAGCGCTGCATCGCGGGCCGCTGGGCCTGTACAGCGTGCGGCTGCTGGCGGTAACGCTGGTCGGCCTGCTGTTTATGCTCGTCACGCGCTGGGCGACCGATAAGCTCTTTCGGCTGGGCGGCGTCGAGATCGGCGCGGCGGCGATGACCGGGCTGATGCTGATCGTGTATGCCGGCTACATCGTGAAGGCGGGCGGCCTGCTGTGGCCCTACTTTCTGTCGGTTGACATCGAATGGCATATGGAGAAGACGCAGCGCGTGCTGACCGGGCGGATCTGGGAGCTGTGGGACGCCAACAGCCCGTTCCATCAGTCGGTGATGCCGGTAGACGAGTGGGGCGAGAACCGGCCGGTGATTCCCTACTCGCCGTTCTACCATATCTTCTCCGCGATCTGGGCGATCTTCCCCTGGCGGCTCAAGTTCTCCGCCGAGGTTTTTAGCGCGATCCTGGATGCGCTACGGCCGGTGATGATCTTTTTCATCACGCGCAAGTTCGGCTTCCGCGACCGCGCGGGCATCATCGCGGCGCTGACCTACAGCCTGATCCCGGCGGCGTTTCTGTTGCACGCCTGGGGCAACACGCCCACCACCAACGGCATGTGGTGGTCGCTGCTGGCGACGGCAGTGCTGGTTGGGACGTGGGATAAGCTGAGCACCAGTCGCCGGGCCTGGATCGGACTGACGGCCGTGCTGACGCTGACGATGCTCTTCTACGCCGTGACGGCCGTCTTCACCACGCTGCTCTTGCTGGCGATGGCGCTGCTGCTGCTGATCACGCGGCAGCGGCGGCAAGCTCTCACGGTTTTTGCCAGCATCACGGCGGCGGTGCTGCTCAGCATCGCGATCTACTACTGGCAGTTTGTGCCGGCGATCGTCGAGCGCACGATCCCACGGCTGACCGGCGGCTTTGCCGAGAGCGGCCAGACGCTGGGCGGCCAGGAGATCATCTTCTCCGACTATCTGATCAAATACGTGTATCTGCTCGACATCTATGGCGTGTATCTACCGCTGATCCTGGGTAGCTTCGGCTGGTGGCTGGGCGTGCGCAAATTCGGCGTGCGCTCGCTCTTCACGATCCTGATGACGGTCTGGATGGTGATCGCGATCGCCTTCTGGTTCATCGGCCTCAAGGTTTCGATGGTCGATAAGCAGCTCTTCTGGCTGATGCCGTGGATGGGCATCGGCACCGGCATCGCGGTGGACCGCCTGCTGAGCGAGCGGCGCCTGGTGCGACTGGCCGCGCCGCTGCTGATCCTGGGCGCGCTCTACACCGGCAGCGACGCGCTCTACCTGTGGACCCATCGGCTGAACGGCTATCCGATCGGCGAGGGCTACGTCAGCTGGTATCAGTTCGTTTGCCGCTCTGCCTACGATCGGCAGACCTGTATTCCCGAGTAGGAGCATACGTTCGTGTGGAACGGTAAGACGGTTTCGGTTATTTTTCCAACCTACAACGAAAAAGAATCGATCTACGATGCGATCCAGGAGTTCTTAGCAACCGGCTGGATCGACGAGATCGTCGTCGTCAACAATAACGCCGCGCCGGGAACCGCCGAAGAAGTCGCTCGAACCAGCGCACGACAGGTGTTCGAGACCACGCAGGGCTACGGCTACGCGCTGCGTCGCGGCATGGCCGAGGCAACCGGCGATCTGATTATGTGGGCCGAGCCTGACGGCACGTTCGTAGGCAAAGACGTCGAGAAGCTGCTGGTCTACAGCAGCGATTTTCCGGTAGTCTTCGGCACGCGCACCTGCACCTCGCTGATCGGCTCGGGCGCGAACATGGGCATGTTTCTGCGCTACGGCAACGTGTTTGTGGCCAAGCTGCTGGAAGCGCTTTTCAACACCTACACGCTGACCGACGTCGGCTGTACGATGCGCGTGATGAGCCGCGAAGCATTGCAGATCATGCAGCCGCACTTTCGCTCGGGATCGAGCTACTTCGGCCTGGAGTTTATGCTGCTGACGATCGTCTGCGGCTTTGATTTTGTGCAGATTCCGGTCACCTATCGCTCGCGAGTCGGCGAGTCGTCGGTGACAGGTGATTTCAATAAAGCGTTTGCGCTGGGCATGCAGATGATCTTCTACGTCGTCTGGTCGTGGATCATCTTCTGGTTCCGCCGGGTGATCGGCAGGCCGCTGCCCTACCAGCACACCGCGCCATCCAACGGGTAAACGCTATGCTGCGAAGCTCTTCGATCGACGCCCGGCCCAAACCCGAGCGCCGCGCTCTGGCCGCCACGCTCACGCCGACGCATCTGCTGGTCGGCATGGTGCTGCTGTACTTCGTCTTTTTGACGGCCGGTATGGCCTTCAAGTGGACGCTGTGGGGCCAGGGCTTCGATCACGTCGACTACGAGCAGGCGATCTGGAACACGACCCAGGGCCGGCCGTTCCAGATTTCGCGCTACAACTTCACCAGCTCGATCCTGGGCATGGACTGGATGCCGGGCCTGCTGTTTGCGGTGCCGTTCTACGCGCTCTGGCCCTCGGCCTATATGCTCGATATTCTGCAATCGGCGCTGCTGGCGCTGGGCGCGGTGCCGGTCTATCTGATCGCCCGCGATCAGTTCAACGGCAGCGAGAAGGCCGGCCTGGCCTGGGCCGCAACCTATCTGCTCTACCCGACGCTTCAGTTTGTGAACATGACGCCGCCGTGGCAGCCGCGCACCCTGGCGATCCTGTGTCTGCTGTGGGCGTTTCGCTTTTTCCAGCAGCGGCGACTGTGGCCGTTTCTGCTGATGCTCCTGATCGCGATCACGACGCGCACCGATGTTTCGCTGGTGGTGGTGGCCTGGGGCATGTACGCCGCGCTCAAGCGGCGCAACTGGCGCTGGTGGCTGCCCGCGCTGGTACTCGGCTTCGGCTGGTTCTACGTCTCGACCTCGATCATCACGCCGTCGTTCTATAACGCGGGCTACAACCCGACCGAGGGCCAGCTTAATTTCGATCCCAGCGAAGGCCAGCAGTCCGAGGCCTGGCCCGGCAAGAGCGCGCAGCTAGGCTACTACGCGCATCTGGGCAAAGATCCGGTCGACATCGTGAAGAACATTCTGACGCATCCGGTCGAGACCTTCAATCTGATGTTTACCGGCGAGAAGCTCTGGTATTTATTCCTGATGTTCGGCACGCTGCTCTTCCTTCCGCTGCTCGCTCCCGACGTGCTGCTGCTCTGCGCGCCGATCTTTTTGATCAACCTGCTTTCGACGCGCATCTACCAGTACACGATCGAGGAGCAGTACCAGGCACTGATCATTCCCGGCATTGTGCTGGCCGGCATTGTGGGCGCGGCGCGGCTCTGGCGCTGGATCGAGCGCCGACGCGCGCAGCCGGATGCTGAACGACTGACGCCGCGTGCGGTGCCGGCCGCGCTGCTGATCGCGCAGGTGCTGCTGGTCGGATCGCTGCATCTGCCGCTCAAAAATCCAGTGATCTCGGCCTTCCGCAACCATGAAAAGCCGGAGCGCGTGGCGCTGATGAACCAGCTCTCGGCGCAGATCCCGCGTGACGCCAAGGTCGCCGCGACGTCCTTTCTCGCGCCGCATCTGCTGCCGCGCCAGCACCTGTTCTACCTGCCGCCCGGCCCGATGCATCACGAAGTCGACGAGGCCGAGTACGCCTTTATTGACGAGCGCGCGGCCGTGCTGAAAGAGCATCCCGATCTGCTCCAGAAGTTGCGCACCAATCCTAAGTGGAAGCTGATCGCCGAGCAGGATCAACTGCTGCTGTTCAAGAACGAAGAACCAAGAACCAAGAACTAAGAACCTAGACGAACGAACAAGGGAACCAAGAACAAAAGAACAACGCAGTACCATTGCACCCCTTCTCCTGTCGCAACGGGAGAAGGGGCGGGGGATGAGGGCCTGCTCCTCACCTGCTGCCTACCAGGGATAGGAATCACCAAATCAATTGAAGCCAGCCGCCGCGACAACAGGAGTTTTGCTAACCGGGCGGGCCACAGCGGTCCGCCCGCTTCGGTTTGCGCTGCTGCTCACCGCGACCACGCTGCTGGCGATCGGGCTGCGCGTGGTCTTCTGGTGGATGCAGAGCCGCAGCGGCGCGGTGCAGCCCGGCGACTCGACAGAGTATGTGCAGGGCGCGCTGCATCTGCTTCAGGGCAGCTACGCGACCGGCGACAAGTGGCTGCGGCCGCCGCTCTATCCGCTGTTTCTGGCCGCGACATTCGCCATTGTGGGCATCGATCTGTCGCGGGCGATGCTGGTCCAGGCGATTGTGACCGGGCTAGGCGTGCTGCCCTTCGCGGCGCTGGGCTACGCGGTCTTTCGGCGGCGAGACATCGCAGGCGCCAGCGCCTTGATCGCGGCGCTCTTCGTGCCGTTCGCGGCCTACGGCAGCGTGCTCTTTGCCGAGGCGCTCTTCGTCGTGCTGATCGCGGCCTCGTTCGCGCTGCTGCCCTACGGCCAGCCCGAGAAGCTTTCTCGTCGCCGCTTGTTCCTGGCCGGCGTACTGCTTGGCCTGGCAACGCTGACGCGAGCGGTGGGGCTGTTTTTCATCCCGCTGCTGGCTCTAGCCCTGATCGCCGAATATTGGAAGAACAAACAAACAAAGAACAAAGAACAAAAAGGACTTGCTCTCCCTCCTGGCCTTTCCCGGATTCTCCTAGGTTCTTGGTTCTTGGTTCTTGGTTCTTTCCTCGTCATCGCCCCGTGGACGCTGCGCAATGCCCTGGCCTACGATCGCTTCGTCGCCGTCGACACCAACGGCGGGATCTCGTTCTGGTATGGCGCGGTGCACAACGACGACGAGCTAGCCGCTGGCGAGGCGCAGCTAGCCGCGCTGCCGAACCTGGCCGACAAGCAGCGTGCGGCGCTGGCGCTGGCCTTCGACGCGATCGCGCGTGATCCGGGGCGCTACCTGAGCGGCGTGCGCTACAAGATCGTCAGTCTGTGGCAGCTGAGCAGCCGTAACTACGCGGCCGGCGGCATCATCAGCTACGATCCCGACGGCTATAGCCTGGGCCAGACGCCGGGCGAACTGCCGCTGCCGCTCTCGCTGCTGGCCGACGCGCAGTATGTGCTGCTGGTGCTGGGCGGCGTCTGGGGCTTTTGCTTCGCGCCGCGCGAGTCGCGCTCACTGGTGCTGGTGCTGTGGCTGATCTTCGGTACATTGATGAGCGGCATCACGATCGGGCATCCCCGGCTGCGGCTGCCGCTGCTGGTGGCGTTCGTGCCCTACGCCACGTGGTGCGCGCTGATGCTGCCGTCGCTCGCGCGATCTCTGCGATTACGCTGGCGGGCGGCGACAATCGCGGCGCTGGTGACGCTGGGTTTTCTCGGCGTGATCTACACCCAGAACTACGTACGCTGGACACGGGCGCTGCTCACGGTCAAAGCTGGCGATCAAACGAGCGCTGCGACCTACCAGCAGGCCTACGCGATCAACCCGGCGAATCCGCTCTGGCTGATGGCCGCCGCCGACCGGGAAAGCCACGGCGGAGATTGGTCGCGAGCCGAGCAAGACTACAAGCAGGCCGTGGAGCAGGAGTCGCGCAGCCTGTACGCGCATGTCAGACTGATCCAGGCCGCGTTTTTGCGAGGAGACGAGCAGCAGGCGCAGCAACATCTCGCCGCGATCCGGGAGCTTGGCCGCGACAACAACGACCTGCTGCTGTGGGCCTGGTCACGCTTCAGCACACACAGCACCGCCACGATCCAGCCCACCAGTCCCGATGCGCTCGGTCTGATCCTGGGCTTCGTGCTCACGCAGCCGGGCAGCGACGAGCGCTGGACGATGCAGACCGCGCAACTGCGCCTTGAGCCGGCAAGCGACTGCGGGCAGCTCAGCCTGACGCTGCGCGGGCACCAGCCGAATCAGCCGGTCGGCGTGGAAGTGGGCGGGCGTATCACGACGATCAACATCACAACCGAGCGATCGGTGTATCATGTACCCTTGGAGGCGGGATTGTGTCAGGCGGGACGGCCGCTGCTCGTGACGCTGCGCACGCCTACGCAGGTGCTGGACGCCGATACACAGCCCTGGCCGGTAGGCGCAGCGGTAGCACAGGTGAGCCTTGAGTAGCATCATTCACGAAGATCAACTGGTCGCGGCGATCGAGCCGTGGCTGCAACATATGCGCTGGCGCTCCAACTTTGCGGAGTGGCGCGAGCGACGCATCAACCAGGAGCGCTACCAGAAAGCGCGGATTGACCAGCTTGAGGGGATCGCGGGACCGCTGGATCGCCAGGTGCTGCTGGATGTGGGCGCGGGCATGGGCGGCTTTGCGGTGGCGGCGGCGCTCAACGGCGCGACCGTCGCGGCCTGTGAGTTCAACCGCGACTACTGCGCGATCATCAAGCTGCGGGCGGCGCGCAACGATCTGACGCTGCCGGTCTACAACGCGGCGGGCGAGGCGCTACCCTTCGTCGATCGCAGCTTCGACACGATCGTGAGCTGGGATGTGATCGAGCATGTGCAAGATCCGGCGCAGATGCTGAGCGAGTTCAATCGCGTGCTGCTGCCGGGCGGCGTCGCGCTCGTCACGGCGATCAACCGCTGGGCCTGGAAAGATCCGCACTATCACATTCGCGGCCTGAACTGGATTCCGCGCGCCTGGGCCGAGAAGCTGATCCAGCGGCGCGGTCGCTCCAAGGAGGGCGCGGCGTTTCAGGATATGCAGCGGCTGAGCGAGATGCACTACTTCAGCTACGGCGATTTCGTCGCGCTGGCGCGGCGCTACGGCTTTCGCGTCCACGATCTCAAGGAGCGCGAGCTGCGCGCGGGCAAGCTGCACAGTCCCAAGCGCAGCCGTCGCCTGATCCGCACGGCGCTGCGGACGTTGGGCCTTGAGCAACTGGCCTATCGCGCGCAGCGGCAGTGGTACGTCGGCATGTTCGAGCTGGCGCTGGTCAAGGAGCGCTGAGGTGCCGGCGGCGCAAACATCGCTGAGCGAGCGCGTGGCAGGCGCGATCTTCTGGAACACTGTCGCGTTTCCGATCAAGGCCGCGATCAAGTTTCTGGCCGGTCTGGTGCTGCTCTGGGCGCTGCTGCCCGAGGGCTACGGATTGTTCCAGGCGGCGGTCGGCGCGGTCGTGGCCACAGTCTGGACTCTGACCGGCCTCGGCATCAGCCCGTCGATCCTGAAGTTCGTTCCCGAGGTCATGGCGCGTCAGGGTCGCGTCGGCGTGGCGCGCTTTCTCCGCCAGCTTTTCGCGATCCGCCTGGGCTTCCTGTTCGCCGTGGTGCTGGCGCTCAACGTGTTCAGCGGCGATGTGCTCGGCTTTCTGCTCGCGCAGGCCAGCGGCGAGTATGCAGAGGCGCTGCGGGCGGATGGCCTGTTTCTGCTGCGCACGGCCAGCGCGATCGTGCTGATGCGCGCCGTCACCGACACCTGCGCCCGGACGCTGGTCGCCTACTTCAAGCAAAAAACTACCAACTCGCTCGACATCGTGTCGGCGCTGGTGCAGCCGCTGCTGACGGTGCTGCTGGTGCCGGCGTGGGGCCTTGGCCTCGGCATTCGCGGCGCGGCGCTGGCGATCTTGTTCGGCTCGGCAGTCGATCTGCTGCTGGCGCTGTTCGCGGTACGTCGTGCGCTCGGCGCGCTGCCCGTCGACAATCAGCCGATCGTCGCGATCGAGCGGCTGTGGCAGCGCTTCACTTCCAGCGCGCTGATGAACTATGTCATGGATCAGAGCGTGTTCATCACCTCGCCGGATTTCGTGGCGCTGGTCTTTCTGTGGGTGGCGCGACCCGAGGCGCTGGCGAATATCGAGGCCGGCTGGAACCAGGTGCTGGTGCTGCTGACCTACCTGGTGATGCCGCTCAACGGCATTTACGTGCCGATGTTCAGCGAGATCTTCGCCAAGCGCGAGGATCACAAGCTCCAGCCGGCGTATGCCACGCTGACGCGCGCGCTGCTGCTGGCGACGGTTCCGGCTGGCATCGGCTTTATCACGCTGGCACCGCAAGCGTTTGAGCTGCTGCACCTGGCGGCGAAGTATCCGCAGGCGGCGACGGTGGCGCAGGTGGTCACGTTCTTTCTCTTCGCCGAGTCGATCGTGGTGGTGCCGCACGTGATCCTGATGGTCTACGAGCGCTACCGTATTGTTGCGCTCTCGCGGCTACTGGCCGTGCTGAGCGCGCCGCTGATCGTGCTGGTGGCGATGAACAGCTCGGCGGTGCTGACGGCGGTCGCGATCGGCGTGTTCCGCTTCGGCAGCCGTGCGGTGCTGACGCCCTACGCCAGCCGCGCGTTTGGGCTGCGCTTTCCGTGGCGCTTCGCCGGTCGGCTGCTGGTGCCGTCGCTGCTCTTCATGCTGGTGCTGACGCTGCTGAGTGGCGTGCTGCCGGTGCTGGAGGCGCAGCCGGTCTGGCAAAATCTACTGCATCTGGGCCTGCTCGTCGGCATCGGCGTGGCGATCTTTGGGATCGGCTTTAAACTCATGGGCGGCATCGACGACGATGATCGCAAGCGGCTCGCGACGATGCGGATTCCGCTGCGCAAGCTGATTTTACGATACTTGTAACCGAGCACGGGGCGAGGCGGGGGATTGGGGGTGACCCCCAAAATTCCCTTCCCACCTACAATATTGGAATAGATGTCCATACAAAGGAAGTTTATGACTCGTTATGTCTCGCTGCCCGGCCTGCGCTGCATCCGCTACGAGGTTGCGCTCAACGGCTGGAAAATCCTCAAACATACCGTCAACGATTTTAGCCTGTGGCGGCTGATCGAGTATCCCTGGGTGACGGAGCAGCTCAAGCTCAAGCCCGGCGATACGGTACTGGATCTCGGCACCGGCACGTCGTCGTATCCGCATATGCTGGCCAAAGAAGGCGTCAACGTCGTAGTGCTGGAGCTGGAGCGCGATCGCGTGCGCTGGCAGCAGCAGAAGCGGCTGGAGACCGCGCGGCCCGGCGATGGCGTTGTGTATCCGGTAGTCGCAGATGCAACCGCGCTGCCGGTTCGCGACGGCGTGGGCGTGCGCGTCAGCGCTGTCTCGTCGCTTGAGCACATCCCCGACGATCACGCGGTTGGCCGTGAGATCGGGCGCGTGCTGGCCGACGACGGCATCGCGGTGATCACGATTCCATATACGAAGGGCGAGCGCACCGGCTTTTTCAAAGGCATCAAGCCTTTCAAGCAGGTCGAGCGTAACGCGTTTGTGCAGGAGGGCAAATCGGGCTCGTTCTTCCGCTTCTACAACGATCAGGACATTCAGGAAACGTATATCGAGCCGTCGCACGCGAAGGTGACGGCCTGGCGCGGCTTTGGGCGCAAGCTGCTCAACGGGCTGTACCATGAAACCCGGCGCAATCGCTACTGGCGGCGCTGGGTCTTGAAAGATTGGCTGCTGGCGAAGATCGTGCATCCGCTTGAAGAGCGCTTCGGCACCGCGACCGAGCCGCTGTATGTGATGTTCCGGCTGGAGCGCACCAAGTAAGCATGGCGACGATAGGACAACGCATATCTCGGGCACCGGACTGGTCGCTGCGTGGCGGTCGCTGGCTGGCGATCGCGGCGATCGTCGGCGTGGCGATCGCGGCTGTGCTGGCGCTGATGCTGCGACCAGCTCCACGCTACGCCGTCGATCTGCAACAGGCGCTGGAAACGCTGCCCTTCGAGATCGACGGCATCAACGCGGTCGAGATCAACAACGGGCAACCCTACCGCTGGACCACGGATTATCCGTTCATTCAGATCCGCAACGCGTATCATCTCGCGCCGACGTTTCTCACGACGCTGACGATTCGCTCGGAGCGGCCCGACGGCCCGCAGCCGGTGACATTTCTGGTCAACGAGCAGCCGCTGGCGACCACGCAGACCACGCCGCAGATGCGTGTCTATCATCTGATCCTGCCCCATCGCCCGGACGCCGACAGCACACTGCGGTTCGCGGCTGCGACCAAAAACTTCACGCCGCCCAACGATCTGCGCCGCCTGGGCTTTATCACCACGAGCTGGTCGATCACGCCGATCTTCGCCGACACGCCGCTCGGGCCGCTGACCTCGGGTGAGCTTGTGCTGGTGCTGATCGGCGGGCTGCTACTCACTGCCTGGCTCTGGCTGCGCTCCGGCCGTGCTACAGCGCTGAGCGTGGGCGCTCCGGTGGCGCTGGCGCTGCTGGTGCTGCGCGGCTTTTATCAGCCCGCGCCGCTGCCGTTCGCGCACCTGGCGATCATCGCGCTGCTGGGCACGGCGCTGCTGCCGCTGCTGACGCGCAAAATCTGGTCCATGCTCGGCCTGGCGATCGTCGGGCTGATCACGACCTTCTCGGGCGCACTCTGGCCCAGCTGGATGACCGACGACGCGCTGATCTCGTTTCGCTACGCGCAAAATCTAGTCGCGGGCAACGGCCTGATCTACAACCTTGGTGAGCGCGTCGAAGGCTACACCAATTTCCTGTGGACGATGCTGGCGGCGCTGGTGCTGGCGCTGGGCGGCGATCCGGTGCAGGTCTCGTACTACGCCGGGATCGTGATCGCGCTGCTGCTGATCGCGGCGACGTTCGTGCTGGCGCGCCAGCTGATGGGCGAGCGCTGGGCGCTGATGGCGGCGGCGCTGCTGGGCACCAGCCACAGCCTGCTGATCTACACCGCGCGCGGCTCCGGCCTTGAGACCGGCCTGTTTGCGCTGCTGCTGGTCGTCGGCACCACGTTTTTTCTGCGCGATCACTTCGGCCGGGCGGGCGCGGCGTTTGCGCTGGCGACGATGACGCGGCCCGAGGGCGTGCTGCTGCTCGGCATCGCCGGACTGGTGCGGCTGGTTGCGAGGCGCAAAATCGATGCAGGAGTCTGGCGCATGGTCGGCGTGTTCGCGCTGATCGGCGTGCCTTTCTTCGCCTGGCGCTTCTTCTATTACGGCGACCTGCTGCCCAACACGTTCTACGCCAAAACCGGCGGCGGTCTCCCGCAGGCAATCCGTGGCCTGGCACACGCCGGATCGTTCGCGCTCTTCGCGGGTGGTCCCGTGCTGGCGCTGCTGCTCATCCTCGCGGCGATCCGCTTCGTCCGCGACTGGCGCGCGCGCTCGGATCAGTTGATCTGGCAGAGCTTCACCTGGCTCGTCATCGGGATCTACACGGCGTATATCATCAGCGTGGGCGGCGATCATTTTCCCGGCTATCGCTTCTTCGTGCCGGTGCTGCCGTTCCTGGTGCTGCTGATGGCGCGCGGAACGCAGCAGATCGCAGCGTTCGGGGAACAAAGGAACAAACGAACAAACGAACAAAGAACAAAGAACAAAGAACAAGGGAGTACCGATCTTTCCCCTCGCCTATCGCAACCGAGGTCGAAGCCGACCTCGGTTCGGGGAAGGGGAGGTCGCGATAGCGACAGGGGTGAGGGCCTGCTCAAGAATCAGGGCCTGTCCTCCACCCTCCGCCGCGCCGCTCCCGCCGTGCTGACGACCTTACTGATCGTCGGGCTGAGCATCTTCAATCTCACGCGCTCCACGCCCTTCGATCAGATCGTGCGCGGCGACGACGAGTCGGTGTGGCTGTGGCGCGAGATGGGCTGGTGGCTGGCGGATCAGGGACAGCCCGGCGAGTCGATGGCGGCTATGGGCGCGGGCGCGATCCCCTACTACTCGAATCGCGAGACGATCGATCTGCTTGGCCTCAACGACAAGCACATCGCGCGGCTGGAGGTCGAGAGCATGGGCAGCGGCGTGGCCGGACACGAAAAGCAAGATCCCGACTATGTGCTGAACGAGCGCAGGCCGACCTATATTCCCGGCATCTGGACCGAGTATTTCGGCGGCTCGCAGGCGCTGAAAAACACCGGCCTCTACGAGCGCCAGGAAGTGATCACGCGCTACGGGCGGCGGATCGTGCTCTGGAAGCGAGTCTCATGAGGATTTTGTACTGGATTCCGCGCTACGACGCCGGGCTGATGGGCAACCAGATCCATGTCGAGGTGATCGAGGCGTGGCGCGAGATGGGCGTGGATGCCGAGGTGCTGACCTTCAACGCCGGTCTCAAGTCGCGCTCGACCGAGATGCTGGACCGCATTATTGTGCACCGGCTGCCGCTCAACCGCACACTGATCGAAAAAGCGCTCAATCGCGCCGCCCAGCCGCTGATGCAGTATCCCTACTGGGTCGGTGCGCTGGATCACTATCGCCGCTTCATGGCCGAGCAGAGCCGGCGCTTCGATCTGATGCACATCGAGACCGCGTTTCCGCTTGGCGCGCTGGCTGCGATCACGCCCACACACCAGCCACCGATCGCGGTGACGCTTCAGGGCGCGGATGTAATGGCCGAGCCCGCCTTCGACTACGGCTACGCGCGCTTCGGCACGATCCGCGCGCTGCTGCGACAGGTCTTTCGCCAGGCCGCCGTGATTCGCGCCGACTCGCCGATGATCGAGCGGATGGTGCTCGACATGGGCGCGCAGGCTGCGAAAACCGTTGCGATTCCGTTCAACATCACGGACGCCGATTTTCCGCCCGCCGACGTACCGCTGGATCGCTTCCGGGCCGAGTCGCGTGCGGAAATCTGCGCGCGTCACGGTCTCGATCCGCAGCAGCCGCTGATCACCAGCATCAGCCGGCTACATCCGGTCAAAGGCGTCGAGTTTTTAGTCGAGGCGATCCCCGAGATTCAGAAGGCGATCGGGCCGGTGCAGGTGATTCTGGGCGGTCCCAGCCGCACTACGCCGCGCTTCGGCGATTACGGAGCGTATCTTCAGCGCCGCGCCGAGGAGCTGGGAGTCGCCGCAGCCACGCATCTGATCGGCCGCGTCGAGCACAGCGCGATCCAGCGCTACTGGGCGGCGGCGGATATTGTGGTCGTGCCGTCGGTCGTCGAGTCGCTGAACCGGGTGGCTGCCGAGGCGGGCGCGGTTGGCACGCCGACGATCGTGACGCGCACAACGGGCATCAGCGAGTACGTTACCGCGCACGACTGCGGGCAGATCGTCGAGCCGCGCTCCGGCCAGTCGATCGCGCAGGCGGCGATCACGCTGCTGAGTGACCGCGCACTGTGGCAGCGCCAATCAGGCAACGGCCCGCAGCTCGCCGCCGACTTCCGGCCCTCGGTGATCGCGCGGGAGCTGCTGGATACGTACACAGACATTGCACTGAAACACACATAACATTTTATCCAGCAATACAAAACCCCTCTCCTGTCGCAACGGGAGAGGGGAGTCGCCGCAGCGACGGGGTGAGGGCCTTAATCTACCTTCGCGATCCTGGCCATCGCATCCCAGAACATCTTCTCGTATGCCTGATAGAGCCGGGCCGCGCGGCGAATCTCAGCCGGATCGGCGCCCTGATCCAGCCCCTCCTGAATAATCTCCAGAGCGGCATCCTCGAACGACGGCAGATTGGCGAAGTTGTCCAGGAAGACGGTCTCCGCCGAGGAGAAGCCGTACTTCGCACGCAGCGCCGCGCTCATCTCACCGCAGTTATGGCCCCAGGCCGCGAAGTTGACCAGAATACCGCAGACGCTCGCAGCCGCCGAGGCGTACACCGACTGCCAGGCCATAAACGTCGGGTAGGTAAAGCCTTCGGGCGTGACCTCGTAGCGCTCAAGATCCGCCAGGCTCATGCCCAGCTTCGCGGCGAAGACCGGAATCGCCGCCAGCGCCGCGTACTCGCCCTGCAAGATGCCGTTGAAAAAAACGCTGGCCTTGGGCTGGTCGCCGAAGCGATGGACGAAATGCGCCATCGAGCGCAGATCGCTGGTGGCGACGTGGTACTCGTGGCCGGGAAACGCTTTGAGCGCCTCGATCGAGACCTTGCCTTTGCGCAGCGCCCGCAGATAGGGATGATTCATGATCTTCTGGTCGATCTCGCGCAGATCTTCCCGAATCGAGGCGACCAACTCCTCGGCGCTGATCGGGGCCTGCTGCGGCGCTTCTCCGCTGGCTGCGAGCGCATCGTCGGCGGTCATCAGCGCAACGCCACCGATCGCGGCGGCAAAACCTTTCATAAAATCCCGGCGCGACGGACTCGCACTACCTGAAGTTGTCATCACGACCTCCTCTTGGACTAGACAGTTTCCTTCCTGGCGCAAGGCAAAAGCCACCGCTGGAAGCATGTAGGTGCTGCTGGAAGAAATGATGGTTGCGGTGCAGGCTTAAAGGGCGAGAAGAGCCTGCGCCACCATTCTACAGCCGTCCTCGATCGCTGCTCAAGCTCCAAAAGTTGTAAGACCAACGGAGATCTATGATGAGCACGGCGGAGCGCTCAGCGCGCTGATCGGCGGCGGTGGCGTGTACTGCCAGGCGCGATCGGTCGAGCCGGCGATGTAGCTGGCCTCGACATCCATGCGCTCGATCGAGACGCTGAAGCGCCGCCCGTCGGTGGTGGGACTGGCCGCGCTCTCAAATGTCAGGCTGTGCTCGCCGGCCGGCACCAGAAACGACAGATTGATCCGGCGATCGAAGGGCGCGGCCGGAATCTGAAAATCGCCGAGCGGCTGTCTGTCGAGCAGAATCCGCAGCCCGCGCTCGGAATCGAAGCCCGTCGCCGGAAACGAGAGCGACAGCAGCGCCCGTGAGCGCGCCAGCACCTTGATCGTCGCCCGGTCGCCGATCCAGCGCCAGACGCGCTGCCCATCGCTCTCGGCGTCGTTCCAGCCGTCCATCAGCACCAGCACCGGCTGCGCGGCCTCAGGATCGATCTGGTAGATCTCGACCTTTTCATGGACGGCATAGCGGCTGATGCCCGGCGTCGCCAGCTGCTGGCGCAATCGATCCCGCAGCGCAGCCGAAAGATCCTCGGTGTTGACCACCACGAAGCGCGTACCGAGCGTCGCCAGCTCGTGCGCCGGGTTGTGCTCCACAATATCGGGCGCGGGCGGCAGCGCCTGCCAGAGGCGATTCAGCGCCGATCCCGCCGTGATCAGCGGATAGTCGGGCGTGCGCGCGACGTAGCCGCCCAGCAGCGGTCGCCCGTGGCAGATCTGATTGATCATGTACTGGCTTTTGTCGTTCTGCGGCGGCAATTCCAGCACCGCGCCGGGAGCCGGATCGGCGTTGAGACTGGCGTAGGCGGCATCCGAGCGGATCGGCAGGATCGGCCAGCGCGCGACCCAGCTTTCCAGCACCAGCGCCAGCGCCAGCGCGCCGCTCAGCAGATAGCGCGGTCGCCGCGACAGCTCACGCAGCGCCACAAAACCAAAGCCAACCAGCACACCGACCGGCAGCATCAGGATCGCGATGAAGTAGCTGGGACGGCTGCTGTTGCGGAACGGCCCCGCCAGATCCAGCGCCCCAAAAAGCAGCGGCAGACCGGTTGATCGCGCGCCGAATTGAAGCTCAGGCCCCAGCGCGAAGAGCAGCGTCA
>DASWTQ010000572.1:0-2063 GCA_036402055.1 Herpetosiphonaceae bacterium | reverse complement strand
CGCCTGCTACACACGTCGCACGCCTTCCACTCGGCGGCCATGAATGCGATCATCGCGCCGTTTGCCGAGCTGATGAGCAGCGTTCGGCTCAGCCCACCGCAGATTCCTTATCTTTCCAACTTGACCGGCACCTGGATCGACGCGGCGGAAGTGACCGATCCGCGCTACTGGGTGCGACATCTGCGCGAGACCGTGCGCTTCGCCGCTGGCATCGCAGAGCTAGCCGCCCAGCCCGAGCAGATCTTTTTGGAAGTCGGGCCGGGCCAGACCTTGAGCAGCCTGGCACGCCAGCAGCTCGGCGCGGACTCCGAGCATCTGGTGCTGACCTCGCTGCGGCATCCGCAGGATCAGCAGCCGGATCGCGCGACTCTGCTGCGAGCGCTGGGGCAGCTCTGGCTCAGCGGCGCGCCGATCGCCTGGGCCAGCGCGCACGCCCAGGAGCAGCGCCGCCGACTGCCGCTGCCGACCTATCCCTTCGAGCGCGAGCGCTACTGGATCGACGGGCGAACACGTGATGCCGCGCCTGTGCAGCACAGACGCGCAAGCGGCGAGTGGCTCTACCTTCCGTCCTGGAAGCGCTCGGTGCCGCCCGCGCTGCCCACGCCTGAAATCCTGGCGACCAACCGGCGCGGCTGGCTGATCTTTCTTGATGCGCCCGGTCTCGGCGCGCGGCTGGCGCAGCGACTGGCGGCAGGCGATCAGCATGTAATCACCGTGACGGCGGGCGAGCACTTCGCGCGGCTGGGCGAGCGCAGCTACATGATCCGGCCCCGCCAGCGCGACGATTACCGCGCCTTGCTCCAGGCGCTCCCCACCGGCGACCAGCCGATCTCAAACGTCGTGCATCTATGGAGCGTCACCGCCGACGATTCTGATCTTCCGCTGGAGCAGCGCCTGAGCACTGGCTTCAACAGTCTGCTGCTGCTGGCTGAGGCGATCGCAGCGCAGCCCGGTGCCCAGCGAATAGCGATCACAGCTGTCGCAAATCATACGCAGGATCTCAACGGCGAAACCACGATCTGCCCCGAGAAAACGACGATCCTGGCACTCTGCAACGCGCTGCCGCAGGCGTACCCGCAGCTGAGCTGCCGCAGCATCGACGTGGCACTGCCCGCGAAGCTGGACCAGCGCGCTGATCGTCTGGCCGCCACGCTGCTCGCCGAAGTTGTCACGCCCACACGCGACCTGTTGATCGCCTATCGCGGCGGCAATCGCTGGGTGCGCACGTTCGAGCCGGTCACGAGCGACGACGCGGCGCTACAGTCGCGGCTGCGTCCAGACGGCGTCTACCTGATCCTGGGTGGACTGGCCGGCCACGGCGCGCTCCTGGCCGGACATCTGGCGCGAACCATGCAGGCGCGACTGGCGCTGATCGAGCCTGCCGACGCAACAAATCCGGCGCAGCCCGATCTCGGCGCGCAGGTGCTGCTTGCTCATGCCGATCTCGGCGATCTCGCGGCGGTGCGCAGCGCTGTCGATCGCATCCAGGAGCAGCTCGGCCCGATCCAGGGCATCATCGATCTGAGCCAGACGGCGGCAGCGCCCACGCAGATGCTGCACGAGCTTGACGCGCCGGCCTTTGAGCGATCTGTCCAGGATGTGGCGCGCAGACTGGCGGTGCTCGACGCGATCGTGCAGGTGACACAGCCCGACTTCTGCCTGGTGCTTTCCTCGCTGGACGCCGTGCTGCCCACCGCCGACAACCTGTCTTCTGCGGCGCTGCATCTGTTGATCGACGCCTGGGCCTATCGATCCGGCCAGAGCGGTGCGGTTCCCTGGCTGAGCGTGAATTGGGAAGCTCAGCCCGCCGAGCAGCCGATCGAGCCGGACGAGGCGCTGCGCGTTTTTCAGCAGATCTTCGCGCTTGGCCCCGTGCCGCAGATCGTCGTCTCGACCACGGATCTCAACGCCAGGATCGACGATCACATCAGCCATGCCGCGACGGAAGCCACCGCGACCAGAACCAACGCTCGGGCCTATGCACGGCCCAGGCTGCGTAGCGAGTATGTGGCGCCCGGCAACGAGATCGAGCGGCGGCTGGCCGGGATCTGGCAGCAGATCTT
>DASWTQ010000571.1:0-10881 GCA_036402055.1 Herpetosiphonaceae bacterium | reverse complement strand
ATGTTCACACAGCTTAGTCGAGCGGAGCGACGGTGAAAGATTGGTTTGCCGATTGTAAAAACCTCAAGGAAGCGCAGATAGAGTACCGGCGGCTCTGCTTCGAGCATCATCCCGATCACGGCGGCGATACCACGATCATGCAGGCGATCAACGCGGCCTACCGGGAATTTAAGCTTCAGCAGCTCGCGCCACCGTCGATGCTCAGCAAAGCGCGCTCCCGCTGGAAACGACCGCCGCGCCAGCGACCCGCCGAGACGCCACCGGAGACGCCGGCGCCGCAAACCTGGCCCACACACTCGCGCGATTACTTCCGCAGCATCTGGCGGCGTGAGCCATGGCAGCCGCTGTCCAACGGCGGCGTCTCGCGCACGATCTGGGGCCACACGATCCTGCTGTTTCAGCATCCCGCGCCGCGCTACCAGGGCGCCTGGTTTGTTATGCTCGACGATGTGCTGAGCCCATTCATGTACGATAGCCGCGCCGAAGCCGAGCAGAGCGCCTTTGATCTGGTCTACGACAAAGTTAAGCATCTCGATGTATAACCGCAGAGAAGCCGCCTGGCTCTTAAGGTTTGCTCAGCAAACTCCTGGCACGTCTGGCACAGCTTATGCTTGTTATGTTAACAAGATCGCCGCATGGGCGATGAACAGTCAGACAATCCAGGAAAAGGAGCAACCATATGCAGCAGCAGCTTATCTCTGAGACACGGCAAAATCGCCGCACGATCGCGACGTATGCGACCTATGCCGAGGCACAGCGCGCAGTAGATCATCTCTCGGATCAGAGCTTTCCGGTGCAGCGAGTCGCGATTGTGGCGGATGGGCTCAAGTTTGTCGAGCAGGTGACCGGGCGGCTCAACTACGGGCGGGCGCTGCTCAACGGCGCGATCAGCGGCGCATTGACCGGCGCGTTCATCGGCTTTTTGTTCGGCCTGTTCAGCTTCTTCACACCGCTGGTCTCGGCGATCAACCTGGCGCTGACGGGCCTGCTGATCGGCGCGGTGATCGGCGCGATCTTTGGGCTGATCTCGTATGCGCTCTCGGGCGGCCAGCGCGACTTCTCGTCGCTCACGACGATGCAGGCAGATCGCTATCACGTGATGGCCGATCCCGAGGTCGCCGACGACGCCGAGCGGCTGCTGGGCAACCTTCGCTCGACCGTCCCAGCCTAAAGCTGTAGCCTAACCGGACACAGAAAAGCCCCGAGTCTACGTGACTCGGGGCTTTGCGATCTGCGAAGCCGGATCAGAGGTAGGGAAAGGGCAGGACCCAGAGCCAGATCATGAGCATGAAAGCAGTGTTTCCGGCGATCACAAACAGATGAAAGATCTCGTGAAAGCCGAATACAGCCGGCAGCGGATTTGGCCGGCGCAGCGCAAACACGATCGCGCCCAGAGCGTGGAGCAGCCCGCCGGCGAAGAAGACCGCCAGCGCCTCCCAGGGCAGCAGCTGGGTCAGACTCGGCACCGCGACCAGCGACGGCAAGCCCATGCCCGCGTACATCAAGATCGAGACGATGCGCGGCAACCGCAGCATCACCATCGTGCAGGCAGCGCCAGCCAGAGCCAATGCCCAGATCAGACTCAGCACGACCACCTGCATCGTCCCCGCCAGCACATTGATACAGATCGGCGTGTAGGTTCCCGCGATCACCAGAAAGATGTTCGCATGGTCGAGCGTGCGCAGAACTGTGTAGCGCCGCCCACGCCACGAGCCGATATGGTAGATCGCGCTGATCAGATACAGATCGATCATCGTCAGGCCAAAGATCAGCACCGAGAGCCACTGCACGGAGTCGTGGCGCGACTCGGACAGCAGACCGAGCGTGACGACGATCGCGCCGAGGGCCGCAAGCGCGTGTGACCAGCCGCGCAGCCGGGGGCGCTTGCCGTGACAGGGAATATGTGCGGGGAGCCGCTGAGAGCTGAGGGATCGATCGCCGACCTGGACCATCCGTGCCTCCGGGGAGTGGGACGAGCTTCTGCCTTGTATGTAGCAGATCTGGCGGCGGCGCTCAATCTGCCGTTGCGGCTCCTACCGGCGATCCATTCGCGCTATGTCCTCGAATGACCGGCGCATCTAGCGGATTCTGCGCGGATCTCGTTCTCACGGCGATGCTATAATCCTAATAAGCACGTGTTGGTGGAAATATTCAAAGGAGCGCTCGTGAGTGTCCTGCAAGAAGTCGAAGAACTGCTCGCGCACATGACGTCCGCAGAAAAAGCCCAGCTGTTACAGTGGGTCGTACGCGATCTCGGCAACGCTTTTCCAGGCATTGACAGCGAACCTGAGGTATCAGGCGGAGAGGCGCGGATCGTCCGCACCCGTATTCCAGTCTGGCTTCTCGTGCAGGCCCGACAGCTTGGCTCAAGCGAGGCAGATCTGCTCCACGCCTACCCAAGTCTGCGCGCAGAAGATCTGGCGAATGCCTGGGGCTATGCCCGTGCTCACCGCGACGAAATCATGCAGCAGATTAGCGAGAACGAGGCAGCCTAAGCAATGGCTCAGTTGCTTGCGGATGAAAACTTCCCGCTGCCTGCTGTCACAGAGCTGCGGCGATTGGGACACGATGTTGTGACAATTGCAGAGCTAGGGAAAGCCAATCAAGCCTTTTCTGATCCTGATGTGCTGGCGCTTGCCGTCACGGAAGGCCGAGCACTCGTTACATTGAATCGCAAGCATTTTATTCGCCTCCACCAAACGACACCTGCACACAATGGGATTATTACCTGCACAATCGATCCGGATTTTGCTGCTTTAGCGCAGCGCATTGATGCCGCACTACAATCTCAAGTCATAGAAGGATCGCTCATCCGCGTCAATCGCTTAGACTAAAGGCGACCTGTTTCTAGCCCTACGGAACG
This sequence comes from Herpetosiphonaceae bacterium, assembly GCA_036402055.1. GTDB lineage: Bacteria > Chloroflexota > Chloroflexia > Chloroflexales > Kallotenuaceae > LB3-1. Next base: position 8,018 of record DASWTQ010000571.1, on the reverse strand, counting down.
ATTGACGGCCGCCTGGCGCTGTGCTATAGTCCTCGCACTGACAACCATACCAATGGCTATGACAGGGACATGCGAGCAGTCCCACCGACGTTCAGAGAGCAGCGCAGCCGCTGGAAGCGCCGCCGCCGGTCCTGACTCGCGACACCCTTGAGCTGTTTCGGCGAACTGGAATATCCACACTAGCCGAATCCGGGACGCGCCCGTTCCAGCGCGACGGCCTGGTCATTCCGATGACGCGACGACCGGCCGAGTAAGGCCCCGACAGGGGCGAATGGTGGTGGCACCACGATGCGGCTGATAGCCCTCGTCCTCCGATGGACGAGGGTTTTTTGTGTCTCCAACGATCATGCACATCGTCCACCTGCGACGCGGAGATGAACGCAATCTCAAGGAAGGTGCAGTATGGAACGCATCAAAACCAATGAGCTTAGCTCACACATCGGATCGCAGGTGCGCGTCATGGGCTGGCTACACGCGCTCCGCAGAATGGGCGGCGTCAACTTTGTGGTAGTTCGCGACGGCTGGGGCACGATCCAGGCCGTGACCGAGAGCGAAGCCGCGCTGGAGCCGCTGCAAGGTCTCAACCTGGAAAGCGTGATCGCCGTCGAGGGCGTGCTCGTCAGCGCGCCGCAAGCGCCCGGCGGCATCGAGCTACAGCAGCCGCGCATCGAGGTGATCACGCCGATCGGCGAGACGCCGCCGGTGACGCTGAGCAAGCGCGAGCTAAAAGCCAGCCTGACGACAGCGCTGGACCATGCGGTCATCGCCAATCGTCACCCAACCCGCCGCGCGATCTTCCGCCTGTCGGCCAGCGCGATGGACAGCTTTCGCTCGACGCTGCGGAGTCGTGGATTTACCGAGATCCAGACGCCTAAGATCGTCGCGGCGGCTACCGAGAGCGGCTCGAACGTGTTTCAGCTCGGCTACTTTGGCCGTCCGGCATTTCTGGCGCAGAGCCCGCAGCTCTACAAGCAGATCATGGTCGGCGTTTTTGAGCGTGTCTTCGAGGCCGGGCCGGTGTTTCGTGCCGAGCCCCACGACACCACGCGCCACATCAACGAGTATGTGAGCCTCGACGTCGAGTTTGGCTTTATCGAAGATCATTTCACGGTGATGCGGATGCTGCGTGAGGTGCTCGCCACGATCCTGGGCGATTTCGCCGAGCGGCACACCGCCGAGCTTCAGATGCTCAACGCGCAGCTGCCGGCGGTTCCCGCGACGATCCCACACATCCACTTCAGCGATGCTCAGGAGCTGATCTGGCAGCGACATGGCGTCGACGTGCGTGGAGAGCCGGATCTTTCGCCGCAAGACGAGCGCTGGCTGGGCGAATGGGCGCAGCAGGAGCACGGCAGCGATTTCTTGTTCGTCGTCGGCTACCCGATGCGCAAACGACCCTTCTACACACATCCCGATCCGCAGCGGCCGGAGTTTTCCAACTCGTTCGACCTGCTCTTTCGCGGCACCGAGCTGGTCACGGGCGGGCAGCGACTGCATCGCTACGAGGATTATCTCGCGGCACTTGCGGCGGCCAAGCTCTCAACCGAGCCGTTCACCTGGTATCTTGAGGCGTTTCGCTACGGCATGCCGCCGCATGGAGGCTTTGCGATCGGGCTGGAGCGTCTGCTGATGCAGCTGACGGGCGTTTCCAACGTGCGATTGACAACGCTCTTCCCGCGCGATCTGAATCGGCTGGTTCCGTGATCCTTGCGCGGTTGCGGGGTACAATACGATGTGATGAAACATCTGTATATTCATATTCCATTCTGCCAGCGCCGCTGCTCGTACTGCGATTTCAACACCTATGCCAACATGGAAGATCGCATCGACGCGTATGTTGCGGCGCTGTGCAGTGAGCTACGGGCTTACGCCGCCCAATATCCCGCAACTCGCGCCGTCGAGCCGCTCGCACCGCTGGAGCCGCTGACTCGGGCCTCGCTCCGCCCAACGATCTTTCTCGGCGGCGGCACGCCAACCATGCTTTCGCTGCCGCAGATGGAGCGTGTGCTGGTCGCCGCCAACGAGATCGTCCCGCTGGATCAGGCTGAAGTTACCACCGAGGCCAATCCCGGCACTGTGATCGACGAGGCGTATCTGCGCGGCCTGCGTTCGCTGGGCATCAATCGCATCTCGTTTGGCGTGCAAAGCCTCCACGATCCGACGCTACGCGTGCTGGGCCGCATTCACACCGCCGCCGAGGCGATTGCAACCTATGAGCAGGCTCGTCGCGCCGGCTTCGATCGCGTCAATCTGGATTTCATCTTTGGCCTGCCTGGACAGACCGCCGAGCAGTGGGCCTGGACGCTGGATCGGCTCGCGCCGCTGGAAGCCGAGCATATATCGCTCTACTCGCTGATCCTGGAGCAGGGCACGCCGCTGCATCAGCAGGTCACGCGCGGCAGCATCACTGTTCCCGACGACGACGCGACCGCCGCGATGTACGAGCTGGCGATGGAGAAGCTGGCGGCTGCGGGCTACGTCCAGTACGAGATCTCGAATTGGGCGAAAGACGGGAAGAACCAAGAACCAAGAACCAAGAACCTGGAAGTGAGAGAACAAAGGAACAAAGGAACAAGCGAACAAGCGAGAGAACAAAGAACAACAGAACAAAGAACAACGGAACAAAAAGGCTCCGATCTTCCCCCTCGCCTACCGCAACCGAGGCGGAAGCCCGCCGAGGTTTGGGGAAGGGGGAGTCGCCGCAGCGACGGGGGTGAGGGCCTGTCTAAGCCTCCAGGTGAGGGCCTTTCCCAGCTTGCTCTCCCCTCCGGCGCGTGCCTGCACAACGTCGCCTACTGGCTCAACGCCGACTACATCGGCTGCGGCGCTGGCGCTCACGGCCACATCTACCCACGGCGCTGGCACGACATCCTGAGCGTGGACGAGTATATCCGCGCCTCGCGCGAGGGCAAGCTGCCGATCGCGGAGACGCTCGATCTCAGCCAGGACGATCTCTTCTCCGAGACCATGATGATGGGCCTGCGCCTCAACAGCGGCGTCAGCTTCGCCCACTTCGCGGATCGCTGCGGCCACGAGCTGCGCGACGTGTACTCGGGCGAGATCCGGCAGCTGATCGAGCTTGGCCTGATCGAGCAAGACTCAATCGGCATTCGGCTGACCGATCGCGGCCGGATGCTGGGCAACGAGGTATTTCTGCGCTTTCTGCGTGACGAGCCGTCGCAGGTAGCACGCTAGCACCAACATAAAGCATGTGCGCGCTGCTCCAGGCGTCGAGCACAGGAGCAGCGCGCGAATCCTATCGTCGCACACCAACGTACCAACCAGGAGATTCCACCATGCAATCCACCCCACCTGTCGTGCCCGGACTACCGCTCGTCGGTAATATGCTGCAATTTGCCAGACAGCGCCACCAGTTCTTGCAGGCGGCGCACAAGCAGTATGGCTCGGTCTTTTCGTTCAAGCTTGGTCGCCAGCCAGTCGTCGTGCTGATCGGGCCGGAGTACCACCAGTTTTTCTTTGTCGAGACCGATAAGCTGCTCAACATCGAGAAGCCCTACCGTAATCTGGCCGCCTTGTTCGGTAAAGTCGCGTTTTTAGCGCCGCCGGATGTTTACCAGGAGCAGAAGCCGATCCTGTATGCGCCGTTCAGGCCGGAGAAAATGCAGCATTATGTCACGATCATGCAGCGTGAGATCCAGCGCTGGCTCGACTCACTGGGCGACTCGGGCGAGATCGATCTTACCGCCGAGATGAGCAAGCTGGTGCAGGATGTTGCCGGTAACACCTTGATGGGCGAGGATTTCCAGCGCAAGGCCGGGCGCGAGTTTTGGGATCTGTATGCCGCGCTGGGCAAGGCGCTGAACACGGTCCTGCCGCCGGACTGGCCGCTGCCCAAGAATATTCGCCGCGACCGCGCCAAAAAGCGCATGAGCGAGATCTTGCAGCCGATCATCGCCGAGCGCCGCAAGCATCCTGAGCGCTACGACGATTTCTTGCAGGATTTTGTCAACACGCGCTGCCGCAGCGGTGCCGAGGCCGACGACGAGACGATCATCAGCCTGATTCGCGGCCTGCTGTTCGCCAGCCACGAGACCACAGCCGGCCAGGCGGCCTGGACGATCATCGAGATCCTGCGCCATCCCGAGTATGCGGCGCTGGTCCAGCAGGAGATCGCGACCCACGCGCCCGTCGACGTGCCGATCGACGGCAAGCTGCTGCGCCGCCTTGAGCATATCTTCTACGCCGTCCGCGAGATCGAGCGTATGCACCCCTCGGCCAATATGCTGATGCGCATGACCAACGAGGAGATCGAGATCGGCGGCTACCGCATTCCCAAGGGTTGGCTGGTGATGACCGCAGCCGGATTAGCTCATCGCTCGCCGGAGCTGTTCGCCGAGCCGGATCGCTTCGATCCGCTGCGCTTCGCGCCTGGACGGGCGGAAGATCGCCAGCATGGCTACGCGCTGATCGGCTTTGGCGGCGGCAAGCACAAATGCGCCGGTATGAACTTCGCCAACAACGAGATGATCGTGATCACGCTGATGCTGTTCCAGCAGTTCGACCTGGAGCTGGTGACCAAGAATCCGCAGACGAACTACGGTCTTGGGGCGGGACGACCCGAGGCGACGATCGTGCGGTATCGCCGCAAGCACGCCGTGGAAGCGCAGCCCGAACCCGAGGTAGTGAGCGCAGTCTAGACCCGAATCGAAACGGGCTGCCCGCATGAGGCAGCCCGCTTGCTTTGTTTCTCCAATAGTTTTGTTACACGCTTCCAAGTATCGCCGCCAGCGTCCGCTGCTCGTCCAGCATCTCACGGATCGACACCGGCGATTCCAGCCAGCGCTCTAGCGAATCGCTGCGCACCTCGCGCCGCTTCTGCACAGCCCGACGCTCGCGAACCAGCTCGGGAATCTGGCGCAGCGCGTGCAGCCGTCCCATAATCACCGCCGGCTGGAGCCGCACCACACCATAGCCCAGCGCCAGCAGATCGTAGCGCACGATCGGCCACCAGTTCTTGCGCAGCAGCTTGAGCGGCAGACAGCGCAGGATCACCCGCAGCCGGTTGCGCGCCAGCAGCCGCTGCTTGAACGGCGAGCCCTGGCCGCTGGTTGCCGAGTAGATATGCCGAACGCGCGCCGCAGGAGCCAGCACGCAACGCCAGCCGCCTAGCCGCAGCCGCCAGGCCAGATCCGCGTCTTCCAGATAGTTGAAGTAGCTCTCGTCGAAAAGCCCGACCGCGTCCAGCGCCGCCCGGCGATAGCAGACAGCGCCGCCGCTCGCGCCGAAGATCTCGATCGGTGCTGCAGGCAGCGAACCAACCAGCTCGAACGCCCACAGATCGCGGTGCAGGCCGTCACGGCTGACCACAATTCCTGCCGACGCGATCGTCTGCGGCTGGTGCGCGAAGGTTAGCACGCCCGCCACCGCTCCGATCAGCCGATCATCTGCCAGCGGCGCGACGATCTGCTCAAGAAAATCAGGCGGCGCGATCGTATCGTTGTTGAGCAGCACCAGGCAATCGCCCGTAGCCGCGCGCAGACCGGCATTGTTGCCGCCCGCAAAGCCAAGATTCTGCGGCAGCGCGATCACTCGGGCCTCGGGCGCGTGCTCGGCCAGCCAGGCGCGGGTGCCATCCTGCGAGCCGTTATCCACGACGATCAGCTCGTGAGCCAGCGTTTGCCGCGCCAGAGCGGCCACGCACTCCTTGAGCACATGCAGGCCGTTCCAGGTGACCACGATCACAGAAATATTCATAGCGCCCCGCAGATCTGCCTGATAGATGAGACAAAAAAAGCGCCGTGACTACGGCGCTGAGCGAGCTAGGGAACTACAGCCTCTGGCGGAAAGAGCGCCTGCCACCAGCGCTGATAATTAGGCGCGATCTCTTCCCCGCTGGCCGCAGCCGCCGACTCGGTCGCGGGCACTGCCGGATTTGGAGATTGTGTCGCGGGCGGTGGCGATGCGGCCGGAACCACAATTGTCGGCAGCAGCACGGTCTCGCCCTCACGCGCCATGCCCAGCTGCTCGCGCGCGGCCTGCTCCGCGAACACATCCGACTCGCGGAACTCGGCCTGGCCTTTGAGGGCGGCATTGCGCGCGCGCTGGGTCTCGTTCTCGGCGCGCTGGCGCTCATTGGCCTGATTGATCTGATGCTGCATCCAGGTCATACGCACAAATCCCACCATCAGACCGCCCGCCAGGACCATCAAAAAGAGCAGAATCAGCCGAGTACCCCAGCGTATCACCACCTGGGGATCGATCTGGGGACGCAGGTTGCGGAGCTGTGGACGCGGCATGTTCCTCCTAGCCGAGCACGAACATCATCCGGGACGCAGCAAGCGCCGCGCCACTAGGCGGGCACAGGCTTGGGCGCTTCCAGCAGCAGCGGCTCGTCGGCAGCTGACATCGCGCTCTGTCCACGGAACAGGCCACCGGGCTCGATCTGAAGCGCCGTCGCCGTAATATCGCCCCAGACCTTGCCGGTCTGCGAGATTTGAAGCTGCTCAGTGGCGATCAGCTCACCCTTGACCGCGCCGGAAACATGAATATTGGTCGCCTTGATGGTAGCAATCACACGGCCGGTGGCGCCGATGATCAGATCGCCCAGCACCTCGACATCGCCCTCGAACGAGCCATCGATGCGCATATTGCCCTCGCTCTTGAGCGAGCCGACAATGCTTGTGTTCGCGCCGACGATCGTCTCCGAGCGACCGGTCGCCATCGCCGGGGCGGCGACTGGTTTCTTATTGTTGCCCATCAAGCCCATGAATTCCTCCTAAATGTCGCGGAAACATGCCGCACGCTGCGGGAGATTGGAGCAGCGCTGTGGAGTGAAGCTGCCTGGCTTCCACGGTATGCATTATAGCGAATGGATCAACCATCAGCAAATTACGGAATACGCTGCTCATCCTCTGGCGCGCTGGTACTCCACCCATGCTGCCGCAAGTACTCGCGATCGCGCGCCGAGAGCGGCGCTCTGTCCAGCAGATCGGGTCGTCGGTGCAGCGTGCGCAGCAGCCGCTGCTCGTGCCGCCAGCGGGCGACGTTGGCATGATGGCCCGACACCAGTACATCCGGGATCGCGTGGCCGCGCCAGACGGCAGGCCGGGTGTAGTGCGGATATTCCAGCAGATGATCGCTGTGGGATTCTTCCGCCGTCGAGGCTGCCGCCAGAACACCTGGCTGGAGCCGCGCCACCGCATCTACAACCACCATCGCCGCAAGCTCGCCGCCGGTCAGCACGTAATCGCCGATGCTCAGCTCGCGATCGATGCAGCACTCCCGCACCCGCTCGTCGATGCCCTCGTAGTGGCCGCAGACCAGCACGATGCGCGGATGCTGCGCCAGCTCCTCGGCGATGCGCTGGCTAAACACCTCGCCGGCGGGAGACATCGCGATCACAGGCGGGCGATCCGGTGGCGGCGGGATCACGGTTTCGAGATCCGTCAGCGCCTGCTCGCCGTAGCCCAGCACATCCGCCAGCGCCTGATAGATAACCTCGGGCTTCATCACCATGCCCGCGCCGCCGCCGAACGGATAATCATCCGCCGATTTGTGGCGATCCCTGGCGTAGTGCCGAATATCGTGGAGCGCGATCTCAAGATGGCCGGCCTGCTGGGCCCGCTTCAAAATGCTTTCGGTGAAGGGTCCGGTGAACATCGCCGGAAAGAGCGTCAAAATATCGAAGCGCATACACTCAACAACGAGAAGGACGCGCACACCCTGACTGGCACTCGCGCGTCCTCGATCAACAGCTTGAGCCAGGATCGTAGCCTATAGCTGCGGCCTGTCAAGCGACTCCGCAGCGGCAAATGCCCGCTCGAAAAACTCCGCCACCCGGCGCACATAGGCCGGTCGATCCACGAAGTAGCCGCCGCAGTGCGGGGCGTTCTCCAGAACCCATAGCTCCTTGGGCTGGCCGGCCGCCTCGTAGAGCAGGCGCGCATGGCTCACCGGCGTGATCGCATCCGCGCTGCCGTGGATGATCAGCAGCGGACGCGGCGCGATCTTGCCCACGACATCCAGTGGTCGCACTGCCTGGAAGCGATAGCCGTAGC
>DASWTQ010000570.1:0-8504 GCA_036402055.1 Herpetosiphonaceae bacterium | reverse complement strand
CGTCGACCAGCTTGTGCGCGAGACGCTGGAAGGCGTGCCGGTAAATGGCAAGGTGCAGACGGTATAAGAACAAAGAACAAAGGAACAAAAGAACAAAGGAACAAATAGGGAACCAAGAACCGAGAACCAAGAACCAAGGACGAACAAAGGACCAAGGGAACAAAAGAACAAAGCAAGTACCTTCATTCCCCCTCGCCTGTCGCAACCGAGGTCGAAGCCCGCCGAGGTTCGGGGCAGGGGAAGGCACGACAGTGCCAGGGGTGAGGGCCACAAACACAAGGACACGCATCACTTTTTAGGTGTGCGTGTCCTTCGTACATTCCAACTCCGCAGGGGCTGCTACTCCTGCGATGGCTTGAGGTAGCGCGTAAACCAGTCGACGATGTGGTTCATGCGATTGACGCGGCGCTGCGGCTGTCCCTGGCGCGGCAGCTCGTGGCCCTCGTCCGGGAAGCGCACAAACTTGACCGGCACGCCCAGCATCACCAGCGCCGAGTAGAGCTGCTCGCCCTGCTCGATCGGGCAGCGGTGATCTTTCTCCTGGTGCAGAATCAACGTCGGCGTCTTGACGTTCTGCACATAGCGCAGCGGCGACTTCGACATCAGCAACTCCTCGTGAGTCCAGGGCAGGCCGCCGTACTCGTCGATGCTGAACTGCGCGCCGACATCGCTGGTTCCCGCGAACGAGTAAAGGTTCGAGATCGAGCGCTGCGTGCAGGCTGCCGCGAACCGATCCGTGTGTGTGATCGTCCAGTTGACCATGAAGCCGCCGTACGAGCCGCCCATAATGCCCATGCGCTGCTCATCGACCCAGTCCCAGCCGGCTGCCACATCGGCGGCGTGCATCACGTCCTCGTAGTCTTTCTCGCCGAAGTGATGCCGAACCGCGTTGGCGAAATCCTCGCCGTAGGAGGACGAACCGCGCGGGTTGGTGAAGAAGATGCCGAAGCCGGCCGAGGCCAGCACCTGGAACTCGTGGAAAAAGCCGTTGCCGTAGGCTGTGTGCGGCCCGCCGTGTACATACACGATCAGCGGATGCTTGGCGTCCGAGTCTTCCGTGCCGAGCGGACGGATCGCCCAGCCCTCAAGATCCCAGCCGTCCGCGCCTTTGAATGTGACATGCTCCGGCGGCGAGATGCGATAGGTGCTGAAGAAATGATCGCCGGCGTGGGAGCGACGTTGCAGCCGGTGGCCGTCGCGCATGGTGTACAGTTCGCCGGTGCGCGCGTTGGTCTCGCCGACAAACGCGATCGTCTCGCCACGCTGGGCAAAGCCTACCAGCGACAGGCCCGACGTGCTGAGCGACTCGATCTCGCCGCCGGCAGCCGGAATGCGGTACAGACCGCCGCGACCATGCACCAGCGCCGCGAAGGTGATGCGGTCGCGCTCATCCCAGACCGGCCGCATCGTGCGATACGACGACGAGCCGATATGCGAGTCGCCGCTGGCCATGTCGCAAACCTCGCCGATCATGTCTTCAGTCAGCGGCGTTAGCTCACGCGATTCGAGATCGGCCACCCACAGCTTGGTCGTGGTCGCGTTGCCCGCGCGCATATCATGGCCGATATAGGCGATCCGCGCGCCGTCCGGGCTCCACACGGGCTCGCCGACCGGACCGGTCGTGTGGGTAATCTGCTTGAGATCGCTGCCGTCGATGCCGACCACAAACAAATCGTTGACCCACTTGTGCTCGGGCGTTTCCTCGTTCTGGGAGACGAACGCGATCCGCCGGCCGTCCGGGCTCCACACCGGCCGGCCAACATCGCGGCTATGCTTCAGAATCTGCACGCACTCGGAGCCGTCGCGATTGATGCGATAGAGCTGGCTGCGACGAGCGTCGAGCAGTCCCGCGCCGTCGTACTTGATCGGCATCTGGCTCTCGAACACCTTCTCGTCGTGAATCTCCTCGTTTTTCTTCTCGTCTTCGTCCTTATGGCCGGTCGAGGTAAAGCAAAACATCGTGCCCGAGGGATGCCACTCGTAGTCTTCGATGCCCTCGGAAAGCTCCTTGGTCTTGGTTACCTGCTCGGCCTCGCCGCCGGCCAGATGCAGCACAAACAGCTGCGGCGCGTCGTCGTCGCGAGTGGAAACAAACGCCAGCTGCGTGCCATCCGGCGACCAGCGCGGCGCAAAGTCTTTGCCGCTCTTGGAGTACGTCAGACGGCGCGGCTGCTCATCCGGCCCGGCGCTGAGATAGATCGCCGAGCGATACACCTTGCGCTGCTTGCCATCCTTCTCGATCTCCTCGACCCAGTGCTCGGCATACGCGATCTGCTGACCATCCGGCGCGATCTGCGGCTCGGCGACCCAGCGCAGCTCAAATAATGATTCGGGAATGCACTTTTTTCGTTCAGGCACGATCTATTCTCCTTAATCTGTTATGCAATCAGGGGGCCAAAAACCAGCCATAGGTTAAGCATAGCGCAATTGTAGATCTGCGCAGACAACGATTGGCAATTCTACCGGCGTCCCGACTCCACCTGAGGCACGTTCTCCGGCAGATCGTCGCGGACGGTCACCATTCCCAGGCCGACAACGCCCCAGAAGAGCGCGGCCATATGCGAAAACTCGATGTTGAAATAGTAGTGATCCAGCAGTCCCACCGCCAGCGCGGCCAGGATTCCCGCCTGCACACCCAGCAGCAGCGCGGCGCGCTCCTCGTCGATACGCTTGAGCGCCCGCAGCGTGATCATAAAGAACGCGATGCTGATACCGACAAAGACGCTCAGCCCCACCAGGCCGATACGCTCGCCCATCGCCAGATAGATCGACGAGACGCCGGTGATCAGGCCCAGCTCGGGGCCAGCGCCAAAGCCGACGCCAAAGACCGGATAGCGCTCGATAATCTCGATCGCGTTGCGAAACTCCGCCAGCCGCATCTGGTTGGCCTGATCCCGAAACTGCACGCCCTCGACGATGCGCTCGACAAACGCGTCGCCCAGGCCAAGGCCAAAGATCGCGATCGCGCCGATCACGCCTGCACCGCCGATCAGCCACCACAGCCGTCGCTCACGCACAATCGCCAGGAAGAAGGTTGCCACAACCAGGCCACCAAGCGCCGCCCGCGAGTAGGTCAGAAACGTACACAGCGCCATCAGCCCGGCCATGCCAGCCAGTATCCAGCGCGGCCAGACCGGACGCTGCGCCCAGAGCTGTGCGGCAGTCAGCGCGCAGATCAGCGACAGCGTGCCGCCAAAGCTGTTTGGATCAATCGCGGTGCCAATCGCGCGCTCCAGGCCACCGGGATCATCCTCGACGTAGCGCAGTACGCGGCCGGAGGTGGGATAGCCCAGCCTCCCCAGCGCTACCAGCAGCCGCAGCGCCGTTTGATCGTTGAGCGCATACAGGCCCAGCCCGATCAGCGCTGCCGCCGCGCCGCCCAGCACGACGATGCGCATCGCGAAGCGCAGCTGCTGCCGCGTGCGCACGACGTTGACCACAGCGAAAAAGAGCAGCACGCCCAGCACAAACTTCAGGTAGTTGTGCAGTGTCAGATTATCGGGTAGGCCGCCCGCGCCGAGCACCAGCGAAAACACCGTCAGCCCGATCCAGCCCAGAATCGGGCCGCCCAGCGCCGACATACGCAGATCCAGCTCGGGCACCGCCAGCACACGCAGCAGTGCGATGCCCAGCAGCGCGATCAGCGCCAGCTCTAGAAAGGTCGGCGTGACCGCGATCTTGAAAGGCAGCGCGCCAAACGGCAGCAGCGCGATCACCGCAAACACAGCGGCCAGGCCCAGGTCGGTCGAGCGCAGGATCAGCAGGCCGCCGCCGAGCGCAAAGAGCGCCGCAAAGCCCAGCCAGAACGGGCCGAAGCTGACCGCAGCTCCGGCCAGCACGCCCAATAGCAGGCAGAGCAGCACAAGTCCGATCGTGCGGACAGTTGATTGTTCCTGAAAGGGATCGACGATCGATTTCGATGAAAAACGAGGTAATTGCATCGGATTATTATACTCGCGTCCGTCTCCAACGACCTACTCGTAGGATGACGCGCGGATTAGATCCAGCCCTTGTAGCGAAAATAGCCCATCATGCCTGCCGCCGCTACCAGCATCCAGCCCATGACGATCACGAACGCAAACGGATGCTGATCGAACGGCAGCTGAATGTTCATGCCGTAGATACTGGCGACCAGCGTCATCGGCAGCAGCACCACCGAGATTACGGTCAGAATCTTCATGACTTCGTTGATACGATGCGACGTTAAGCTATCCAGCGTATCGTTCAAGCCCTCGATAATCTCTTTGTCGTCTTCGAGCATGTCCCACTGCCGGCCGAGATGATCGAGAATGCTGCCGAAGTAGGTGTCTTCGTCCAGGTTGAGAAACGCGCGCTCGCGGCTTTCGAGCTGGCGCAGCACCGGCAGGTTGGGCTTGATGATCCGGCGCAGCGTGATAATGTCGCGGCGCACAAACGAGAGGTTCTGCACCAGCAGCCGCACGTTGCCGTCGATGATCTCGTTTTCGATGCTCTCGATGTGCTCGTCGATCTTGTTCAAGATCGGAAACACATAATCGACCAGCCGATCGATGATGCGGTAGAGCAAGAAGCCCGATCCGCGACCCATCAGCCGCTCGCGCACGGTCTCGTCGTTCTGCGCCGCCGCGAAGGTCTGCACCAGCGGCTTGAGCACGCCCTCATGCACGGTCACCACGTAGCCTTGTCCGACGAACACATCGACTTCGACCGGGTTGGTGTGGCGATTCTGCTTGTTAAAGGTCGGGAAGTGCAGCACCAGAAAGATATAGCCCTCGTCGGTATAATCATCGAGCTTGGGCCGCTGCACCTTGCTCAGGCAATCGTCGAGCGTCAGCGGATGAAACGGAAAGCTGCGCCGCAGATCGTTCATCTCGGTCGGCGTCGGCTGCCGAATATCGATCCACTGCAAGTCGCCATGAGTGATCGTTTGCACGCGCGGCGAGCGCTCGACGGGCGCTTGAGGCGGGAGAATTTTAGTTGGCCTGAGCTGTCTAACCGCCATGACGACCTCGTTCTTTCCGCTGCGACTGCCGGCACATCACGCCTACGGGCGCGTCTCGGGCCGGCGATACACGTTCCATATAAACTGCTGCGCGTCTTCGAGCGGCGCGTCCAGGCTGCCGAAGCGCTCGATCGCCCAGCGCCGGCCTTCCGCCACAACTCGCGCCAGCGTCTCATCCGAGAGCGACCAGGTAGCCGACCAGCAGCGATCTCCATACAGATTCAGGATCTCGCCCGGCGTGTGCGTCACCTTCCAGGGCTGCGTTTTTAGCTCGCGCGGCGATCCAAAGCGCTGCTCAAGCTCCACGCGGATCTGCTCGTGCTCAAGCAGCCCAGGATCGCGGTTCCGCTCCTCGGGGCTCGCCAGGCTGTGCAGATAATCGCTCAGTTCCAGCTGAGGCGATGCTTCGACGCGACTATTCCGGCCATGCAGCAGCAAGCCACCAGGGCGCAGCACACGCGCTACCTCATCCATCGCCTGCTGCCAGCCGCTGATCAGGTGAAAAATATGCACCGCCACGATCGCATCAAACGTTCCGTCGGCGAATGGCAGCCGCGCGGCATCGCCCTGCACCAGCGCGATCTGTTCGCCGGATGCCTTGGAGCGCAGCACGTTCATCATCTCGCGCGACAGGTCGATGCCCGTCTAGCGATAGTGATTCTGGCGCACCAGTGGCAGCGCGATGCGGCCCGTGCCCACGCCGATCTCCAGCACCTTGCTGCCGGCTGCCAGCGGCACTTCCTCGCCGACAACCTGCGCCATCCATATTTCGGCTTGCTGCGGCAATCCCCGCGTCCGATCGTAGAACGCGACCGCTCGATCAAAAACAACGCTCATACACACTTCTCATCTGTCACAGGATGCAGGTATGCGCATTGGCACATGACCGCAAGTATAGCACGGGTTAGAAGAACGGAGAACAAACGAACAAACGAACAAATGAACAAGCGAACACAGAAACAAGGGAAGCTTACAAAGGCAATGTTTTGTTCCTTTGTTTGCCCGCCCGCTGCCGGTGCTATAATCGAATCACAGGGAAGGAGCAGCATATGCGCAGGCTGGTACGGGCGTTGAGCATGATCGTAGCGCTGGCGTTGGGCATTCTCAGCGCAGGTGTAGTCTGGACGACGGCGACCACGCAGCCCGGCTGGACGATCGTCGTTCAGCGGCGCGACGGCAACCTGATGCTGGTCGACGAGCAGGGCCAGACCAAAGCCCTGACCACCGACGCCAACGGCCAGTCGATCCTGTACCGCTTCCCGACGCCCGCGCCCGACGGCAAGAGCGTCGCGATGATCGCGCTCCGCCATGGCGTGACCTATGTTTCTTCCAGCCTGGTTGTGCATTCGCTCGACGGCCAGCCGACGACGCTCTACACCGAGGAGAATAGCCACCCCTTCTATCTCTCGTGGTCGCCTGACAGCAGCAAGATCGCGTTTTTGGCCAACGATCCGCCCGGCATGATCCTGCGCGGCGTTCAGATCGATGCGCAGAGCGAGGCCACGCTGATCGCGCCGGGCCAGCCGTCGTACTTCGCGTGGTCGCCCGACAGCAGCCAGCTGCTGCTACACATCGGCGGCGCTGCGCCCACCGGCTCCTTGCAGATCTACGATTGGGGCACCGACAAGCCCCGCCCGCTCTCGGCGCTGCCGGCGTTCTTCCAGGCGCCGACCTGGTTTCCTGACGGCAAGCAGGCGCTGGCTGTTGTTCACCAGGCGTCCGGCTCGGCGCTGGCCACGCTTGACACACAGGGCAGCATAACGCGCCAGATCGCCGCAATCAGCGATAGCACCATGTTTGTTTCAACGCCCGATGCCAGCCAGGTCGCTTATATCACCTTTGGCGACAATGCGCCCGGCGAGTTGCATGTGCTCCAACTAGCCGACGGCAGCGATCGCGTGATCAGGAGCGGCGTTGTCACCTGCTTCTGGTCTCCTAGCGGCGACTCGCTGGCCTTTTTGACGCTGCCCGAGCGCGGCGAGACCCAGACGATCGCGCAGACGCAGCCAAATTTGCGTCTACGCTGGAACGTGCTGCGGCTCAGCGACGGCGATCTGCGCTCGTTCGATCTGTTCACGCCATCGCGAGAGTTTCTTGAGCTGCTGCCCTTCTTCGATCAGTACGCACAGTCGATCCGGCTCTGGGATCGCAGCGGCAGCCGGCTGCTCTTCGCCAGCACCGACGGTGTGTACACGCTGGATGTAAACTCCGGTCAAAGCCGCCTGATTGGCGAAGGCGTGCTTGGCGTCTGGCTCGACTCAGCTAAGGAGCGCTAGAACATTATGACAACTTCGTCCGATCTGCGAATCATCCCAAACGATGGCTGGGACGAGCGGATTCGCGTCTTCCAGTATGAGCGGCTGGTGACGACCTTTGCCGTGATCAGCCGGCGCTACGTCGTGCTGCTGGACCCGCTCTTCAATCCCGCGCTGGCGACAACCATGCTCGACGCCGTACGCGACGAGCTGCGCGACGGACGGCAACTGCTGGTTATCAACACGCACGCCGACTGGGATCATGCCTGGGGCAACATGATTTTTAGCGGGCCGGATGCCACCGATCCCGCGCCGATCATCGCGCACAAGCTCTGCCGTGAGCGACTGCTGTCGGATGAGGCACGGGCCAAGCTTGATCAAAAGCGCGCCGAAGATCCGCAGATTTTTGCCGAAACCAGCATCGTGCCGCCGACGCTGACCTTTACCGGCTCGCTCACGATCGACGGCGGCGATCTGACCTTTGAGCTGCTGCCGACGCCCGGCCACACGCCCGATCATATCTCAGTGTTCATCCCCGAGATCCAGACGGTCTTCGCGGGCGACGCCGCCGAGCTGCCGTTTCCGTTCGTGGGCGGTCCCGACGACGTGCCACAGATGCGCGCCTCGCTCAAGCGGCTGCTGGCCCTGGAGCCGGCTACCGTGCTCTACTGCCACGCGCCCGGCATTCACAGCCCCAGGCTGATCGCTGCCAACCTCGCCTACTTCGACGAGGTCGAGCAGCTCGCGGTCACGGCTCTGGAGGCGGATCGCATCCCGGTGCAGATTGACGATACGACCGATGTCGAGACGCTGATCGCCTATCCCTTCGACGATATTCCCCACGTCGCCGGGCTGGACGACGACGAGCGCAGCTTTTACCGCTCGGGGCATCACCAGGCGATCCGGGCGATGCTGGCACATCTGCAAGCCCAGCCCACGATCTAGTCGCGGCGAACATGTCCGCTCGATTCAATCTTCGATTCACACGAAAGGACTTGACACATGGCCGCATGGCCGAATATCACCGACAATCTTTCGATCGATCCCACGGCCTATGTCTCGCCGCACGCCTATGTTCGCGGCACCGTCACGCTGGGCGCCGACAGCAGCGTCTGGCCGATGGCGGTTATTCGCGGCGACGAGGGCGAGATACGCATCGGCGCGGGCTCGAATATTCAGGATGGCTGCGTGCTGCACGCCGACCCCGACGCCTACCTGACGATCGGCAATAACGTCACGCTGGGCCACGGCGCGATCGTCCACGGCTG
>DASWTQ010000569.1:0-2337 GCA_036402055.1 Herpetosiphonaceae bacterium | reverse complement strand
CACGAACGGCGTGGTGGCGCAGTAGTCGGGCACGAAGCGCTTGATCTTGGTGTTGTCGAAGACCACGCTCACGGCCTTATCGCCGATCAGCGTGCCGGTCATGTCGGGCAAACACGCGGCGATAAAGTCGGAGGCGATATGCACGATCTTGGCCTCGACGCCCGCCGCCTCTGCGACCGCCGCGTAGATCTGGTTCCAGGTCAGCGTCTCGTGAGAGGTGATGTGAAAGGCATGGCCGATCGCCTGCTGGTGGCCGAGTAGCCCGACAAAGCCTTTGGCAAAATCGGTGTTGTGCGTGACCGACCAGAGCGAGGTGCCGTCGCCGGGAACGATCACCGGCTTGCCCTGGCGCATCCGCGCGACTGCTGTGTAGGATCGCTGCCAGCTGTTGACCGCCAGCGGAATCTGGGTCTGGCTGTAGGTCAGCGACGGCCGCACGATCGTGCAGGGAAAGCCTTCTTCGCGATAGGCCCGCATCAGCAGCTCCTCACAGGCGATCTTGTCGCGCGAGTATTGCCAGAAGGGATTCGCCAGCGGCGTGTCCTCGGTGATCAGATAAAAGCTGCCCGGCTTCTGGTACGCGCTGGCCGAGCTGATGAACACATACTGGCGGGTTTTGTCGCGAAACAGCTTGAGATCGCGCTCGACGTCGGCGGGCTTGAAGGCGATCCAGTTCACGACGACATCGAACTGGTGATCCGCCAGCACTCGGGCCGTCGCCTCCTCGTCGTTGATGTCGGCGATCAGGCTGGTTGCGCCCTGCGGCGTCTCGGCGTGCTGGCCGCGATTGAGCAGAAACAGATCGATGCCTTGCGCGATCGCGAGCTGTGTGCTGGCCGTGCTGATAATCCCGGTTCCGCCGATAAAAAGTACCTTCATCGTCAATTCTCCCTCTACTCTTCGCTTTAGTGGGACCGGTTCCAAATGATAGATCGTGTCTCACAAGCCGATGCGGAATTGCACACACGATGCTTGCGGAACGGCGGCATGAGCTGTCGCCTCGCCGAGCACTCCCGACTCGGCATCCAGCGGCAGCACCGCGACATCGCCGCTGTGCTGGTTGGCGACGAGCACAAGATTTCCGCCCGGCGCCGGCATGAAATGACGCGGCCAGCTTCCACCGCAGGAGATCGTACCGGCCTGCGACAGCGCTCCATCCTCGGCTACATCGAACACGGCGATGCTGTCATGACCACGATTGGAGACGAACACATGCTTGCCCGACGGCGAAAGGTGAATGTCGGCGATCCAGTTTTCCTGGCCGCTCGGCGCCGTATCGATCGACTGGCGCTGCTGCAACGTAGCGCTGACGGCGTTGTAGTCGTACAGGCTCACCGTGCTGTTTAGCTCATTGCCGACGTACACAAAGCGGCCGTTGGGATGAAACGCGATATGTCGCGGCCCGGCGCCCGGCTGAGCCTCGGCGTGACCGCAGGGCTGGAGCTTGCCCTGCTCGGCGTCGAAAGCGTAGACCAGCAGCTGGTCCAACCCCAGGTCCGCGACGATCACGAAGCGCTGATCCGGCGTGAAGGTCGCCGAGTGCGCGTGCGGCCCGGCCTGGCGCTCCCCGTTGACGCCGCTGCCGCCCGTGTGCTGGATCAGATCCGTCATCTCGCCCAGCGATCCGTCTTCCCCGATTGGCAGCACGGCGACGGTGCCGCTGGAGTAGTTCGAGACCAGCAGCCACTTGCCGGAAGCATCAAGCTCAAGATGACAGGGATGGTCGCCGGCACTGGGCTGATGGTTGAGCGGCTCAAGATGTAGCGGATCGCGATCGAAGCGCAGCGCCCAGACCTGGCCGGATGCTCCGTCCTGCTCGGCGCTGGTCTCGCTGACGGCGTAGAGCCAGGGCTGCTGCGGATGCGCCACCACAAACGATGGGTTGACGATCCCGGTGTAGGTTCCGCTGGCGCTCAGCGTGCCGGTCGCCTCGTCAAGGCGGAAAAGATGAATGCCTGGCTGATCGGCCTCGGCGTAACTGCCGACGATCACCAGCGGCTGCTCAGAAGCGGTTGAATTAGTCATTCTGTGTCCTTATCGAGAACCAAGAACCAAGAACCAAGAACCTAGCGGAAGAACAAAGAACAAGAGAACCAAGAACCAAGAACCTAACGGAAGAACAAAGAACAAACGAACAAACGAACAAAGAACAAACGAACAAACGAACAAAGTACCGAAAATCTCCCCTCTCCTGTGCCGAAGGCGACGGGAGAGGGGCCGGGGATGAGGGCCTGGCTCACCCCGCCACGCGACTTTCAAGCAGCAGATCGACCAGATCGCGATCGACGTTGTAGCCGTGCATCTGCTTGTAGCGCGCGCCCGGCCGCCCATGCTCGA
>DASWTQ010000568.1:0-2016 GCA_036402055.1 Herpetosiphonaceae bacterium | reverse complement strand
CGCCCACGGCTCATCGCCAACCGCCACCACGGACGTCTCGGCGAACCGGCCGCGCCCGTCATTGGTGACGATCGAGAGCGAGTGCGAATCTTCGTTGGCCGTGGCGAGATCCAGGTCGCCATCGCGATCGAAGTCGCCGGCGGTGACCGCATACGGCTCTTCGCCGACCTGCACCGTGTGCGTAACGCTAAACGAGGCGTCGCCCTGATTCGCCAGCAGGGAAAGACTGTTGTCGCCCTCATTGGCAACTGCCAGGTCGAGATCGCGGTCCTGGTCGAAGTCACCCGCGATCAGCGACCACGGCTCTTCGCCAACCTCGACGCTTGAGCCACGGCTGAACTTGCCGCCGCCGTCGTTGAGCAGAATCACCACCTGGTGCGTCTCGTAGGTCGCCGTCGCCAGATCGATGTCGCGATCGCCGTCGAAATCGCCGTGGGCGATCGTATAAGGATTGCCACGGATGATCAGCGAGTCCACGATCGTAAACTCGCCGGCGCCGTTGTTGGACAGAATCGTTACCGCGCCGGTCGCGAGGTAGTTCGCGAAGCCAATATCGGGATCGCCGTCGGCGTCGAAGTCTGCGGCTGCCAGCATAAACGGGTAGCTCTCGGGCGTAAGGCTCACGCGAGCGCGCTCTCCAAAGCGGCCAAGGCCATCATTGGTCAAAATCGAAAGATCGTCGGACTCGTGATTCGCAGCCGTCAGATCGGGATCGCCGTCCAGATCCCAATCGGCGCTGGTGACGGCGATCGGCGCGGTGCCGACCTCAATCACCGATGCGGGAAGGAAGCGGCCCTTGCCATCGTTCGTCAGCACCGAGAGTGTCGTGCCATCGCCGTCGCCGTCGTTGGTGGCAACCAGATCCAGGTCGCCATCGCGATCGAAGTCTCCGGCAAGCACCGACGTCGGGTGATCGCCGACGGCGACCGAGGCGGCATGGGTAAAGGTGATGGTGGCAGCGGCGCCGGATGCGGTGCCGGATGGACTCGGCTCGGCTGCCAGGAGGGTCGGGCTGGCAGGCGGCACGGTGGTTGCCTGGCTGATTTGAGGTGCAGGCGGAGCAAGGTCACAGGCCGCGAGCAAGAGCACGCTCAGGATGCAGATGAAGCATAGTCGTTTCTGCATGGGATGATCCTCCTTTGCGGTAGGTTCAACCGGCGTTCCCGCAGGCACGGAAACGCTGTCGAGCTAGCGATCAACAAGGGCGGTCATCGATCTCTGTCGGCTGGGCTGCACGGTAGCCGTGCTGCGAGGATAGCAGATCAGGTCAAGCAAAACAACCGTGTACGGCAGGAGTTGCTGCGGGTGTGCCGGCAGCGTAGGCACTTTTCCAGGCCCAGACAGGAGGATTGGCGGATGCCGCGATCTTTGAATACGCGCATATAACGTGTTAGACTCCGCTGGCGATTCAGACCCAACGAGAGGCCATTCCCATGCACCCCCCACCGATCTCACGTTCACCGTGCTCCATTTTCATGCTCCCGGCACTCCTGCTCACTGGCTGTGCAGCTATTCCGGCACCAGGGGAAGCTGGCGTCCAGCCTACGATCGCACCGGCGACCGTCGCCGCAAGGCCGCGATCTCCCGCCTTCCGCTATCAAGCTACTATCATTCTATAGATAAGGTGCAGCGATGCGAAAATTTCTGATTCTGGGATTCCTGCTGATCCTTCTCGGCGGCTGCGGGATGACCTGGCCCTACATCCAGGCGTTTCGGACCACAGGCGCGGCAGCCGTGCAGGCGATGACGCCTCAGGAGCGAGCGTATATGGAGCAGCGCCTGAAGAACATTCCGCGCAGCGCGACGCGGAGCCAGGTCGAGAAGTTGATCGGCACGCCCTATCGCAATCAATCCAGCGATCGACCCAACTGGTATGGCCCGACTGAGGACAGCCGGGTTGATGTGTATTTTGCCGAGGGCAAAGCGTTCAAAATTCGATGGATCTATGTGGGCCGTTTTGTCTGGGAAAGAGATCTTACACGCTAGTTTCCGCCCGCGACCGCAGGCCCCGGCTCA
>DASWTQ010000567.1:0-36900 GCA_036402055.1 Herpetosiphonaceae bacterium | reverse complement strand
GATCGCCGAGTTGAGAAACGCCGCCAGCAGCACGACGTGATCGCGCTCCGCCACGAACGGGTAAATGCAATGAAACGTCGTGAGATTGGCGCAGCCCGCGTCGTTGAGCACAAAGCGAAAGCCGCGCCGGCTAAACGCGTTGACCCACAGCGGCGCGACCGGGCGCGGCTCCATCGCAAACCAGACTCCTCGATGGGTCGGCAGAAAGCGCCGGTGAATGCCCAGCCGCTCTCCTTGATCGAGATAAACCTGCACCGCCGGCGGCAGCTCGTCGCGAGCATCCAGCAGATAGATCTTCCTGTCGCTCTCCCGCAGCCGCTGGAGATCATCGACCGTGAAGCACAGATACGGCGCGTGCGAGGCTTTGGTGACGCACAGCCGTGTATGCGTCAGCGGAATCTCATGCTGCGCGCGCTCGGTCTCGGTGAGCGTGAAAAAATCGTTGGCGCCGGTCGCGATGCCGCGCCGCACATTGGCCAGGTCGCCCAGCGTCACTATCCGCCGATCCGGCAGCCATGTCGAAGCAGCGGGCGGCGTCGGGAACAAGGGCAGCCATTTGGCCCCAGCGTCCAATTCCGGCAACCGGTAGCGCGCGATCACCCGCTCGGGCAGCTGCTCGATCGGCGCTAGCTCGGCTTCGTCGGCCACATGCACAAACGTGATCACATCGTCCGCCGCTCGATCGGCGCGCAGCAGCAGCACACAGGCCGTCGTATTCGCGTCGTCGAAGACCAGCCGCGTATGATCGAAGAGCGCCAGCCCATCGACCAGATTGTGACGCAGCAAGAAGGAGCGGATCGGCACGCCGAAGTTGGCGTTCAAATACTCGAAGGGCGTGATAATCGCGGCGCGACCATGCGCCGCCAGCCGTGTGGCGATCCCCAAAATAAACAGCACGTAGCTGTTGGAAAACGCGCTCAGCTTGAGATCGAGCCGGCGCTCAAACGTGCTCAGCAGCACCTGCCGGTCGCGTAGCCGGCGGTGGCGAATATACGGCGGATTGCAGATGATCGCGTCGTAGCGCGTCTGGTCGGGATCGAGCAGAAAATCCTGCCGGCGGATCATGAGGTGCGGCAGCTTGTCCGCAACGTTATGCGCCAGCACCCGCAGGATCGCAGGATCGGCATCAAGAGCCGTCAGCGCGATCTCAGGCTTCCAGCTCGGCTGGTGCAGCAGCGCCTCGATCAGCACGCCCGTACCCGCCGCCGGATCGAGCGCCGAGCGCGCGCCCGGCTGGAGCACATACGCCGCCATCCACTCGGCGATGCGCGGCGGCGTGAAGTATTGCCCCCAGCTGCGGCGATGCTCCGGCGGCGCGTGTGTCACATACGCCTGCGGCGTAACGTTCGGCTCGTCCAGCAGCGGCGGCAGCCAGCCGGCATCGTCGAGCGCATCGAAAGAGCGCACCGGCTGGATGCGCTCTTCGTCGTCAAGATCTTCCAAGATCGACCTTCCGTCAATTGCGAGGACAGCGATCCTCGACGTTGGGAATACCGACGCAGATCAGCGTCCGTGCGACGTTGTTGACCGGATAGCCAACGCCCTCGTGCGCCAGCCCGATGTAGAACTGCATGCGATCTTCGCGCTGCTCGATCCGCACCCGGCCCGTGATCTCGACTTCCTCGCCGGGCTGCAAGTAGTCCCACTCGCCGGGCTTGGCCCACTGCTCCATCGGTCGCGGCGACATCGCCCAGCGGAACGGATAGCCGTGTCCGCCGCCCCAGTCCAGCGCCACGCGCCAGAAGCCGCCGCCTTTATCGTCCCACTTGTGCTCTTCGATCGACGAGAAAATATCGTCGGTCGAGTACAGGTAGCCGGAGGGCGGGCCCTGGGTTTTGATCGGCACGTCGCCCGTGTTCTTGACCCGCACGGTCATCGTGATCTCGCTGCCGAGCGCAACCCGCACCGGCGCAATCTGGGCAAATGTCACCTGCGCCGACGAGCGGCCAGGCGAGACCACTTCGATCTGGCCCTGGCGCTGCACAATGTTGCCGACCTGATCCCGCGCGGTGATCGTGTAGGTGTAGGTACCCGTCCCGACCAGCGATCCGTCGGGGCGTGAGCCGTCCCAGATATGGCTCTGCGCAAACGGGCCTTCCGGCAGCTCCGCGATGAACGGAATCTGGTTGTTGCTCTGGTCGGTGAAGTTGATCGTTACCGTCGCGCTGACGGGCAGCCGGTAGGTGAAATACGCCACGTCCTCGTCGGCGTCCTCGTTCGGCGAGAACTGCTCGGTGACGCTCAAATCCTCGATGCTGGGAGGCTGATCGGATGCGTCTTCTACGACGATCTCGCCGGTTACCGTGCTGGGAGCACCACCGCCGGTCGGCGTAGCCTCAACCGTGTAGGTGTAGGTGCCGTCGGGCAGCACTTGCTGCACAATGCTCGGATCGCTGCCCTTCACCGTGCCGTCAAACACCAGTGAGTAGGGCTCTCCAGACGGCATACGCGGCTGCTTATCCCGCAGCGTGTAGCGCTTCCCGGCCTGATCGTCAAGAAACACCGAGATCGATGCGGGAGCGCCGATCGTGTAGTTGATCGTCAGTGAGTCGCCGACGCCGTCGCTGTTGGGCGAGATCACACTGCTCGACGTACCGACATCGCTCAACGTCTCGCGCTGACCACAGCCGATCAGCACCAGCGCGAAGACCGCGATTCCCATCATGCGGACCAAAAAACGAAGCATAGGCATTTATAAATGAGACTCCCGCGCCACTCGCAGATCCGGCGCCTCATCGGCCGAAGCTCGGTAGCGTCGCTCAAAGATCAGCAGGCTCAGCACGCCAAGCAGCACGCCGAACCAGAGCGTGCAAAAGCGAATCATGATCGTGGCCGCCGTCGCCGCCGAGCTGCTCATCCCAGCCACCAGCACAACCAGCAGCGCCGCGCTCGACGCTTCCGAAACGCCAAGACCGCCCGGCAAGAACGAAACCAGGCCAAAGAGCGTCGACGCCGCGAAGATAAAGGTTGCGATCAGCAGCAGATCAGCGCCCGGCGCACTGCCGAAGCCGGTCAGCACATAGTAGAAGGCCAGACACTCGCCGCCCCACGAGACGATGCTGAGCACCGTCGAGACCAGCAGCAGCCGCCACGACAGCAGCGCAAAGCTGGACTCGTAGAACTGCCGGGCCTGCGGGGCAAAGCGCTTGAGCACCGGCAGATGTTCCATGCGCGCCAGCATCCACAGCGCGAACGGCCGGTATTGCAGCGCCCCGATGCCGACGACTCCCGCGACCAGCAAAATCCAGAAGAGCGGTCGCGCGGATGGATACAGGTTCAGGCCAACCGCCATCAGCACCAGCATACCCAGCCCATCGGTCAGGCGCTCTGCCAGCACGATCGGGGCGGAGGCGCTCACAGGCGTGCCGTTGATGCGCTTGAGCAGGTAGGATTTGAAGACTTCGCCGACTTTGCCCGGCGTTACTGCCATCACCATGCCCGAGCCAAAAAGCAGCACACTGTCGAGACGGCTAACACCGCTGCCCATGTCCAGCTTGCGCAGGTAATAATCCCACTTCAGCCAGCGCAGCGCATAGTTAAGGAGCGTCCAGCCCAGCACCGCCCACAGCAGCGACCAATCGAAATCGGCGAGACTATTACCCACCGCGCGAATATCGGTGAGAATGCTCAGCGCGGCAATAACAAGCGCTCCCAGGACCGCTGAGAGCGCTACCTTACGTTGTATATTTCGAACCGAGATCAAATCGTCGCTCCAACCACACAGCATCAGCCGCCAGTGCGGCTGATCGGGGAGCATTTTACCGCAGGTTGTCCGGCCCGGCAATGATGCTGCGCTGACAATCGCGGCCCTGCTACAGCTGCCGCCGCCAGGTCCAGATCGCCGCGCCACCCAGCACCAGCGCGATCAAGCCCAGCGCAACCTCGGCGATCCGTAACCCGTAGCTCGACCACCACGAACCTTGCGCGGGCTCATCTTGAGACAGCTGGATCGTGTCGGCCCCTGCCGGCTCGTTGGCGCGCAATCCCATCTGCGGCTGCGCAGCAGCACCACCAGCCGGATCGATGAGCGCTGCCGCAGTCTCAGCATTGCGTGCGACCGGCGATTCCGAAGCAGCGGGAGGCGCCGCAGCGGCTACTGGTGCTTCCGAGGCAGCCGGCGATGCCGCTGGCGCTGCCTCCGGTGAAGCCGAAGCTTCGGGCAAAGCAGCATCGCTAGCAGCGCTGGCCGCCGGCGAGGCGCTGGCCGCCGGTGCTTCGGCGGTGAACGGCGCGTCGGCCGACTCGGCGTTGCCTGGATCTGCCGGTGGTGAGGATGCCGGGCTACTCTGAGCCATCATACTATTGGCCGAGCCGCCGCCTGCACCTACGCTGTCAAACTGCTGCGGATAGCCTTTCGCGGCTGACTCTGCCGCCGGTGCTGCGGCCGGCATCGCCGACTGCGGCGAGCCGCCCAGCACATCCACGCCCAGCACCACCACAAACAGCAGCGCTGCAACCAGCGAAGACCAGCGCAGCGTGGGAAAAAGCAGCCGGCGCTGCGGCGCAACGGTTGCCGGATCGAGGGTGAACGAGCGGCGCGGCTGAATGTTAGGCAGATCCCGCATCAGCTCACGGAACATCCGCAGCTCCTGCACCTCCTGCGCACAGGCGGCGCACGCGGCGATCAGCTGCTCGGCCCGTCGGCGCTCCCCAGCATCGACGGCGTTGTCGATATAGGCCGACAACAGCTCATCTGAATTGTCGGTATGGTTATGTGACAATCGTTCCATCTACAAACACCAGGGTTGCTGAAGCAATTCTCGATCGAAATACCTAAGCCGTTTCAGCTTCCTGACTCATATGATACAAACTATTCAGGAGTCTGACGGTAGCGGGCAGGTAAAAGTTCCCCCTGGCGCAGCACATTGCGTAATTGCGCCCGACCGCGGCTTAATCGCGACTTCACCGTTCCCAGCGGCCAGCCCGTCACCGCGCTGATCTCGTCGTAGCTAAAGCCCTGAATATCACTCAAAACGATCGCCAGCCGCTGATCGGCGTCCAGCTCGTCGAGGCCGCGCTGGATCTCCCCGGCCAGCTCATTGCGCAGCGAGCGCTCGTCGGGCGACTCGCCGGAATCTTCGAACTGTCGCGGCGCGTGGTCTTCGTCGTCCAGCAGCGCGTCGATCGAGCTGGTTGGGCGGCGCTGGCGAGCCCGCAGCTGATCGTAGCAGCCGTTGGTCGCGATGCGCATCATCCAGGCCGCGAACGAGCCACCCCGGTAGCGGCGAATATTGCGAAACGCCGACAGAAACGCGTCTTGAGTAACATCCGCCGCCGCGTCGGGATCGCCAAGCATGCGATAGCACAAATTGTACAATCGCGTCTGGTAATGCTCGACCAGCACATTGAAGGCGCGTACATCGCCCCGCTGGCTGTCGGCAATCAACTGTGATTCATCGTACGTCATTCGTCGCTACGGCGTCATGCAATTCAACTATGGATGGGGGGATTATAGCAGAGGTTACCCGCTTGCTCGGAGGGCACACAAGCGACGTTGGTCTTAATCGAGAAAGTATTTTCCCGAAACCTCGGAACGGCGGAAATGCAAACGAGGGGCACCAGGCCCCTCGCTGCGAGTGGTTGGAACGAACTTAGAAGTCCATGCCGCCCATGCCGCCCATGCCGCCAGGACCACCGGCGGGAGCAGCTTCCTTCTCAGGAATATCGGTGACGAGCGCGTCGGTCGTCAGGATCATGCTGGCGATCGACACGGCGTTCTGCACTGCCGAGCGGGTCACCTTGACCGGATCGATCACGCCCTGCTCCAGCATCGAGCCGTACTCGCCGGTCATGACGTTATAGCCGATCGCGGTGTTGCCCTGCTCCTGCTGGTAGCGGCGCACGGTGTTGATGATCACCGCGCCGTCTTCGCCGGCGTTGCGGGCCAGCTGGCGGATCGGCTCCTCAAGCGCGCGGCGCAGGATCGAAACAGCGACCTTCTCGTCGTCGTTCGTGGTCTGCACGTTCTCCAGCGCGCTCAACACGTTGATCAGCGCCACACCGCCGCCCGGGACGATGCCCTCTTCGACAGCCGCGCGGGTCGAGCGCAGCGCGTCCTCGACGCGATGCTTGCGCTCCTTCAGCTCCGGCTCGGTCGCAGCGCCAACCTTGACCACCGCCACGCCGCCAGCCAGCTTGGCCAGCCGCTCCTGGAGCTTCTCGCGATCGAAATCGCTGGTCGTCGTATCGATCTGAGCACGAATCTGCTCAATGCGGCCCTTGATCGCGCTCTCGTCGCCATAGCCCTCGATGATCGTCGTATCGTCCTTGGTGGCGACAACACGGCGGGCACGGCCCAGATCTTCGATCGTGGCGCTGTCGAGCTTGCGGCCGATCTCTTCCGAGATCACCGTGCCGCCCGTCAGGATCGCAATGTCCTGCAACATGGCCTTGCGGCGATCGCCGAAGCCAGGCGCCTTGATCGCCAGCACGTTGATCGTGCCGCGCAGCTTGTTGAGCACCAGTGTGGCCAGCGCCTCGCCGTCGATGTCCTCGGCGATGATCATCAGGTTCTTGCTGACCTGGAGCACCTTCTCCAGCACCGGCAGCATCTCCTGGATCGAGGAGATCTTCTTGTCGGTGATCAGAATGTAGGGCTCTTCCTGGACAGCTTCCATGCGGTCGCTGTTGGTGACGAAGTAGGCCGAGATGTAGCCGCGATCCAGCTGCATGCCCTCGGTGTACTCGGTCTCGTAGCCCAGGCCGCGGCCTTCCTCAACCGTGATCACACCGTCCTTGCCGACCTTGTCCATGACCTCGGCCAGCAGCGTGCCGATGTCCTGATCCGCCGCCGAGATCGCCGCGACGTTGGCGACTTCGCTCTGATCCTTGACCGGCTGGGCCAGGTCGCGTAGCGCTTCGATGACCGCCTGCGCGCCCTTGTCGAGGCCACGCTTGATCAGCATCGGGTTGGCACCGGCCGCAACCAGGCGCAGGCCCTCGCGCACAATCGCCTGGGCCAGAACCGTGGCGGTGGTGGTGCCGTCGCCGGCAACGTCGTCGGTCTTGGTCGCCGCTTCGACGAACAGGCGCGCGCCCATGTTCTCGAACGGATCTTTCAGCTCGATCTCCTTGGCGACGGTCACGCCGTCATGGGTAACCGTGGGCGAGCCGAACTTCTTGTCGATCGC
The DNA here is from genome assembly GCA_036402055.1 of Herpetosiphonaceae bacterium. Taxonomy (GTDB): domain Bacteria; phylum Chloroflexota; class Chloroflexia; order Chloroflexales; family Kallotenuaceae; genus LB3-1. The sequence goes on along the minus strand of DASWTQ010000567.1, from coordinate 29,770 downwards.
GACGTTGCGGCCGCGAGGACCAAGCGTCGTTTTAACTGCATCGGCAACGATATCGACGCCGCGCAGCAGAGCACGCCGGGCGTCTTCGTTGAATACAACTTGTTTAGCCATAAACTCCCTCTATATCCAAAGGTGGTAGCTGTTACGGATTGAACGGCAGCATGGTGCCCGGTTCAGCCAGATCGATTACTCCTGAACAACCGCCAGAATATCCTTCTCGGCCAGAATCAGGTAATCTTTGTCGTCGAGCTTGATTTCGGTGCCCGCATACTTCGCGAACAGCACACGATCGCCAGCCTTGACCGAGACGGCAATGCGCTTGCCGTTGTCATCCAGCCGGCCCTCGCCAACTGCAACGACCTTGCCTTCCTGCGGCTTTTCTTTGCTGGCGGTATCGGGCAAGAAGAGCCCGCCCTTGGTCTTCTCTTCGCGCTCCTGCGGCTCGATCACGACGCGATCAGCCAGCGGACGAATACGGAAATCCATACTGTTCCAACCTCCCATGGTTGCCTTCAGAACTTCAAAGATTTAGCACTCAATTTATGCGAGTGCTAACTGGCTTCTATGGTATGCATCTCACGGGATTTTGTCAAGCGCGGTAGTAGGAGGCGTTTGTTTTACACAAACAAGTGTATGGGCTGTGTTATTGAGGATTAATGAGGAACTGATGTAAATAGTTTCGCTGAAATCGATGTTAAAAGAATGTTAGAGTTTTAGCAATCTCGCAAATTGAGTGCTAATCACTGCTGCGGCACATTGATATAGCCCTGAATTGTAGCGCGCAAGCGCTGGTAGCCGGCGCCGGAGCTGACGACTGTCGGCTGTCCCACATTGCCGAGCGGAATGTTACTCAGCTGTGCTCCAGGATATTGCTGTTGCGCCGCGCTCAGATACGCCTGGCGAAACTGCTCGCTGATCACTTGCTGGCTCGCGCCCTCGGTCACCTCGATCTCGACCTCGGTGCGAAACTGCTCAAGTACGAAGCTGCCGGTTGACGGCACATCGCTGGACTGACCGGGCACATACTCCTGTACCAGGGATGTCACATATTCCTGGATCGGCGCCACCAGCTCCGGCTGGAACATCCACGCGCCAAAGTACAGGCCACCTGTGATCAACGAGGCGGCGAACAGGCCACGAACGGCGCGACCGAAGGCGCTGCGGCGACGAGGCGGTCTCAGCTGCTGCGATCGAGGTGCCGGCCTGGGCGCAGGTTTAGGCGCGGGCTTCGGCGTGGCAGGCAGCGGCTGAGCCTGACGTGGAGCAGGACGCTGCTGCGGTTGCGGCTGGGCAGCAGGACGCTGGGCGCTAATCTCGGGCACAGGATCAAAGGTGCGTGTGCGCAGACGTTCGCCAGTAACAATCGGCAGGGCGCGGCGGAACTCGGAGATCGTTTTGAAGCGATCCTCTAGCTCAAGCTGAAGCGCTTTGTCGAGCGCCTGACTGGTTTCAAGCGAAACATTGGACTGGACGCTGCGGGCAGACGGAAACGAGAAGGGTGGCTCTTCGCGCGGGTCGCGACCGGTCAGCAGGTGATGCAACGTCGCGGCCAGCGCATACACATCCGACTGGATCGTCGCGATGCCTTGATACTGCTCGGGCGGCGCGTAGCCCGGCGTGCCGATCATTGTGCCGCGATGGCCGGGCTGGAGCAGCTTTGCGATGCCAAAGTCGACCACCTTGACATTACGATCGGCGGTGATCATGACGTTGGACGGCTTCATGTCGCGGTAGATCAGGCCATTCTGATGCAGAAACTCCAGCACATCGCAGAGCTGCTCGGCCCAGATCAGCACCTGCGACTCGGGGAAGCGCGGTGTTTGCTTCAGCAGATCCTCAAGATCGTCGCCGAAGATAAACTCCATCGACAGATAGTAGCGGCCCTCGTCGATGAACGAGCGATAGATGTGCGGAATTCCCGGATGGCCTTTGAGCCTGCGCAGGAGCTGGGCCTCATCCAAAAATCGCTTGATGCCCTCTTCGCGCTCCTGGGCATTCGTAAACCGATCGTGCATCTCTTTGATGGCATAGACCGCACCATCGTCGTCCATAGCCTGATACACGACGCCCATACCGCCTTCTTTGATCACCCTGGTGATGCGGTAGGTATCGTCGAGCAGCACATCATGGCCACACTGCTGGCAAAAATTCGCGTCGGCCTTATTCGGCGCGCGGCAGATCGGGCAAAGAATTCTCTGGGTTATACTATGTGTCGTCACAATAGCTTACATCAAGCAAAATATACACCACTACATCAAAGGATAACACCCTGTTTGAGGAGTGGCAACCGTTAGCATGTACGTTGAAAATTCCGCCAGTGTTGCGCCTAACAGTAAGATTCAGCTTCCGACGATGATCCTAGCGCGCAGATTGCTGCCGCTGTTTCGGCGCGGAACTCGGCCGCAGACGATGCGCTTCGGCGAGCATAAGCTGGTATATCGGGTCGCCGGCAGCGGCCCTGCGCTGGTGCTCGTTCACGGCTTATCGGGATCGGGCAACTGGTGGCGGCGCAATACGCCTGTGCTGACCAGACATTTTACGGTCTACTCGATCGATCTGGTCGGCTATGGCAGCAACCGCGCGCTGCGTCCGATCCGTATTCCGCAGGCGGCACACTATATCGGCGAGTTTATCGGCGCAATCCCGCCTGGCTGTGCGCATCTGCTTGGTCACTCGATGGGCGGCCAGATCGCCACGCATGTCGCCGCCGAATATCCGCAGCACATCAACCGGCTGGTGCTGGCCTCGGCGAGCGGCCTGGTGCGGGCGGATCTGCTGCGTATGATGCTGCGCCTGCCCAGCGCCGGGCGCTACGGCCGCTTCGATTTTATGCCCACGCTGGCCTACGATGCCCTGCGCGCCGGTCCTTTGAATCTGCTGCTCAGCGCGCTGGATCTGCTTTCCAACGATGTCACCGACTCGCTGGCTCGCATTGTCGCGCCCACGCTGCTGATCTGGGGCGAGCAAGACAAGCTGGTGCCGGTTGCGGTCGGCAAGGCGGTGCAGCATGCGCTTCCCAGCTCCCGGCTTGAGATCATTCCCCACGCGGGCCACGTGCCGATGTGGGATCAGCCTGAGCAGTTCAATCAGCTGGTGCTGGACTTTTTGCTGGCAAGCGGCACAGAACAAAGAACAAAAGAACAAAGCGACGACGAAAGAACCAAGAACTAAGAACCAAGAACCAGACGGAGACAAAGCCGCTTAGCTTTCGAGTGATGTTTGCAATTCTGTCAGCGCCGTTTGTAATGCCTCGTCGAGCCGCTCGCGATCAGGACCGCCGCCCTGCGCCGCATCGGGCTTGCCGCCGCCACGCCCACCCACGATGACCGCCGCCGCTTTGAGCAGCGCTCCCATGTCAGCCGTGACGCCGGCCGGACGATTGAACACCAGCTGCGCTTTATCGGCGCGCAGTCCCAGCAGCGCCACGCCGCCAGCGTCCGCGATACGCTTTGCCAGCAGACGCAGACTGTCGAGCGTGCGATCATCGTAGGACTGCACGATCACCGGCACGCCGCCAATTCTGGGAGCCGCCGCGATGAGATCTTGAGCGTCGTAGTCGATCAGGCGCTCCTGGGCGCGCTCCAATGTTTTGCGCTGAGTCTGCTCGGCGGCACGCAGCCGCTGAACGGCAGGCGCGATCTCGGTCAGACTTACGGAAAGCTCAGCAGATATGCCTGAAAGTAGCTGATTCTTCCAGCGATAATCCCGAATCGCGCGGCCACCACAGACGAACTCCACACGCACGCCGTTTTTGTAGCGCTCCCAGCGCCGGATCACGACGCTGCCGACCTCGCCGGTACGATGGGGATGCGTCCCGCCACACGGCGAGTGATCGAAGTCGCCCGCCGAAACGATGCGAATACGCTCGTAGGCCTGCGGCAGCTTGCGCAGCGTCAGCGTGCTTAGCTCCTCGGATGTGACAAAGCGCGCGTGGATCGGCGCGTTGGCCCAGATCATCTGGTTAGTCGCGTCTTCGATCGCGGCGATCTGCTCGCCGCTCAAGCCGGGATGCGCCAGATCGACGGTGCAGATCTCGCTGCCGAGATGCACCGCCACGGTTCGCGCATCGAACTGCTGCTCGCAGGCCGCGCTGAGCAGATGCTGGCCGTGATGCTGCTGCATGAAATCGAAGCGCCGCGCCCAGTCGATCTGCCCCTGCACCTCGTCCGCTTTGAGCGGCGCTGCCAGGATATGCCAGACCTCGTTTGCGTCGTCGGCCTGCGTGTCCAGCACCTGAACGTCGTTCAGCGTTCCGTGATCGCCGGGCTGACCGCCGCCCTCGGGATAGAACGCCGACCGATCGAGAGCCACGGCCGGCTGTCCATTGAACGTGGATCGCTGCGTGACTCGCGCCGTAAACGTTTGTATGTATGCGTCGTCGTAGTACAGCCGCTCAGCGGGCATCTATACGCCTCCCGTTGAATTACAGAAAAGGGAAAGGCCCTCACCCCCGGCCCCTCTCCCACTATAGTAGGAGAGGGGAGAAAGTGACCATACAGATTAACCACAGCCACACAGAATGAGCTATCACATCAAACGCAGGGCGTGATACATCACGCCCCTACGGAATGATACACACATATATTGTAAAGCGTTTTCGTCTCTTTGTTCCCTTGTTCGTTTGTTCCCTTGTTCGTTTGCTCTCTTGGTTCTAGGTTCTTGGTTCTAGGTTCTCCGTTACCCTTCAATCAGCGCCAGCTCCGCCGAGAAGCCAGGACCGAACACGCAGAGCAGGCCGGTTTCGCCAGGCTGGATCATGGCGTTGTCGAGGAAGCGCTCAAGCACAAAAAAGATCGTCGCGGAGGACATGTTACCGTATTCGCGCAGCACGGCGCGACTATCGGCCAGCGCTTCCGGCGCGAGATCGAGCGACGACTGGTAGGCTTGCAAGACTTTCGCGCCGCCGGGATGATAGATATGGTGATCGATCGACTCGGGCGTGAGACGATGCAGCGCCAGAAATTGCGTCGCCAGGTCGCGGTAGTGATGTGTGACGACTGACGGGATGCGCGTGCCAAAGATCACCCGAAAGCCATCGTCGACGATGTCCCAGCCCATCAGATCCAGCGAGTCGGGAAAGAGCGTGGAGCGCGTGTCGATGATGCGCGGCCCCGGATTTTCGGCATGATCGGCCACCTGATCGCCCGCCACCAGCACGGCCGCCGCGCCATCGCCAAAGAGCGAGAGCGCCACCAGATTGCGCTTCGAGCGATCGTTGTGCTGGATCGTCAGCGTGCACAGCTCGACCGTCACCAGCAGCACGCGATGCGTCGGAAACGCGCGCACATACTCCTGAGCGCGGGCCAGACCTCCGAGACCGCCGGCGCAGCCCAGGCCCCAGATCGGAGTGCGGCGCGTATGCGGGCTGAGATTGAGCAGCGTCATCAGCCGAGCATCGATCGACGGCGCGGCCAGGCCGGTGGTCGAGACAAAAATAATATGATCGATCTGATCCGGCGTGACCTGCGCGCGCTCCATGCAGCGTCGGGCGGCCTCTTCGCCGAGCTTGCAGGCCATATCGATAAACAGATCGTTGGCCTCGCCGAAGCTGTGCGGCCGGGTAAACCACTCGGGCGGCTCCGACAGATAGCGGGTATCGATCTGAGCGTTGTCAAAGATTGTGAGATAGCGATCGATCTCTTTGATACTCGGCCCGAACACCTCGCGGGCATACTCGCGAGCCGTCTGCTGCGTCACCTGATGCGGCGGTACGGCAGTCGCTACAGAAACAATACTCGGCATCGAAGCTGCTCCATTCTCCTCAAAAACATCAGGTCGCTGATGCATACAATAGTCATACCACAATTTACGCAGCGCCAGATGCCGCCAGACGCAACAAAGCTCCCCGCGCTTGTATCGCACAGGGAGCCGGATTCGATGCCTCCGCCGGATTGTGGAGACTGAGCTGTTAGCTCAGCGCCGCCGACGCGCGCTCCAGGCGAGCCAGCGTCTCATCGCGTCCAAGGGCGTGCAGCGTCTCGAAGAGCGGCGGCGAGACTTTGCTGCCTGTCGCGCCGACACGCAGGGCCATAAACAGATCGCCGACTTTGAGGCCAAGCTCCTCGGCCAGCGCTCGCAATCGCGTTTCCAGCGCCGCGATGCTCCAATCCTCAAGTTCGCGCAGCGCCGTGATCGATGCGTTGAGCGCATTCTGAGCCGTGGCCGCATCGAGCTTCTTGGGGATCAGCAGCGCCTGATCATAGGTTTCGGGAGCGTGGAAGAAGAAGCGCAGCAGCTCGGGCGCTTCGCTGAGCACCACCAGGCGCTCCTGGATCAGCGGCACTAGCTGCTCGATAAAGGCGCGCTGCTCGTCGGTGGCTGGATCGCCGACCAGGCCGTCGCGCTGCAAGTAGGGCAGGATGCGCTCGGTCAACTCGCCGGGCGACAACTGGCGAATATAGATCCCGTTGAACTTGTTGAGCTTTTCGATATTGAACACGCCGCCGGAGGGCGAGATCTTCTTGAGATCGAAGCGCTCGATCAGCTCGTCGCGGGTCATGATCTCGGTCGTCTCGTCGTAGCCCCAGCCGATCAGCGCCAGAAAGTTGGTGATCGCCTCAGGCAGATAGCCTTTTTCCAGGTAATCGGTGATCGCGGTATCGCCGTCACGCTTCGACAGCTTCTTGCCGCTGGTGCCGAGCACCTGCGGCACATGCACCCACACCGGCTGCTCCCAGCCAAAGAACTGGTAGAGCAGCACATGGATCGGCGAGGTCGGAATCCACTCGTCGCCGCGCATGGCGTGCGTGATCTGCATCTCGTGGTCATCGACCACCACCGCGAAGTGATAGGTCGGGAAGCCGTCGCCTTTGATCATCACCAGATCGTTCTGGAGCGCGTTCTGAAACGTGATCGGGCCACGAATCAGATCGTTGACCACGGTCTCGCCTTCCAGCGGCACCGCGATGCGCACGACGTACGGCTTGCCCGACGCCTCCTCGGCGGCGCGCTCCTCGGCGCTCAAAAAGCGGCAGTGACGATCGTAGCCGGGCGGCTCCTTGCGGGCCTGCTGCTCTTCGCGCACCCTCTGGAGTCGCTCGGGCGTACACCAGCATTTGTAGAGATGACCTTTGACCAGCAACTCGTCGGCGTGCTTGTGATAAATATCGAGACGCTCCGACTGCTTGTAGGGCGCGAACGGGCCGTTCACATCGGGGCCTTCATCCCACTGGAGATCCATCATGCGGATCGACTCTTTGAGCTGCTCCTCGGCGCCCTCGACGAAGCGGTTGCGGTCGGTATCTTCGATGCGCAGCAAAAACTGGCCGCCGGTATGCCGCGCCCAGAGCCACTCGAAAAGAATCGTGCGCATACTGCCGATATGAACGTATCCCGTAGGACTCGGCGCGAAGCGTGTGCGCGCCGGTCGCTCTGTCTGTGTCATTGAGATCCTCCAAATCTAGACTAGCCAGGATTATACCAGCCACTTTCGTAGTGCCGGTTGTGAGAAGTCGCCGTCACGCGCCGCAACCGGCACTTTTTGAGCAATCGGTCAGATGCGCGCCAGAAAGCCACGCCGGAGCAAGCTGGTATAATCGCGTCATGCAGAGTATTGGCATGGTTCTGCGGACGCTGCTGGGCGTGCCGCTGTTCTTGTATATTCCCGGCTTCATGCTGGATCGGCTGTGGCTGGGCGATCACAGCGCTGTGCACGGGATCGAGCGTCACGTGATGCGCATCGTCGTCAGCGTCCTGCTGACGGGCTGGCTGGCGCTGCTGCTGGCCGAGTTTGGAATCTTCAACTACTGGCTGCTGCTCGCGATTGCGCTGCTGCTCGGCGGGACCGGCGCGGCGCTCCTCCGCCGTCAGGGCCGGCTGCCACGCTTTGAGCCACGACCATCGTCGCTGGGCATCGTCGCGGGACAATCGCCGGCGAGCGCGGCGGGCGGGCTACGCTCAGCGCTGGCTGCGATCCGCTTCGATCACGCGCTGCTCGGCATCGCGCTGCTGTTCGGCGTGCTGGTCGCGCGGCCATTCGAGGTTATTCGCGGCGGTCTTGACGCGGGCGTGTACGCCAACACCGGCGTCGCGATCGCGCGAACCGGCTCGATCGTGCAGTACGACCCGATCGTGGCCGAGATCGGGCAGCGGGCCGCGCAGGGCGACGATTTAGCCCGACAGATCGAGAGCAATGTTTTTGGCGTGCAGAGCGCCAAGCGCAACATCGCCACGCGGCTGCGGGCTGCGGGCTTCTTCATCAACTCGGGCGAGCTGGCGCAGGGCCGCGTCGTGCCGCAGTTCTTCCATCTGTGGCCGGTCTGGATCGCGCTCTTTGTCGCGATGTTCGGCCCAACGCTCGGTCTGGTCGCGACCGGCGCGTTCGGGACGCTGGGGGTTGTCCTGCTGGGCTTGATCGGCAGGCGGATCGGCGGCGCACTGGCGGGCGGGCTGGCGGCGCTGTTTCTGGCGCTGATGACGCCACAGGTCTGGTTCAGCCGCATGTCGACCTCGGAGGCGCTGGCGCAGGCGCTGACTCTGGCCGGTCTGTGGGCGTTTAGCTACTTCGCGGATGCCGCCACGCGCCGTGAGCGGATCTGGTGGGGCACGATCGTCGGCGGCGCGGCTGGATCGCTGGCGCTGACGCGCATCGACTTCTTCTGGGTGGTCGGGCCGGCGCTGGTGCTGCTGGTCTATGTAGCGCTGACTCACCGCTGGCACGTCGGCTACACGGCGCTGGCGCTCACGCTCGGTGGCCTGCTGATCCACACCGCGCTGCATACGGTGCTGATCTCGCGCGCCTACTTCTTCGACACCGGCTACGCGCGCTTCCAGGATTTCGCACTCACCATCTACGCGACGCTGCCGTTTCTGACGCCGGATCTGCAAGATCGTTTCATGAACCGCTGGGGCAGCAAGTATCAAGATCCGTGGCGGCTGTGGATCGAACTGAGCGTGATCGTGGTCGGTCTTGCGGCGCTGCTGGCGCTCTGGCGCTGGCCGCGTCCGCTGCTAGCACTTGAGCGGCAGATCCGGCGCCGGAGTCGCTGGCTGATCACGGGCTGCGTGCTGCTGCTCGGAGCGCTGGCGATCTATGGCTATCTGATCCGGCCCGAGATTCTCAGCGCCAGCGTGCTACAAAATCCGTTTGAGGCGCAAAACTGGCTGCGGCTCCAGGGCTACGTAGGCGCGCCGATCGAGCCGCCGATCGATAAATACTGCCAGCCGGAGCAGCCGTGCAAAGAAACGCTCTACATCGGCCTGGCGAACATGGTCCGGCTGGGCTGGTATCTTTCGCCGCTGGGCGTTGCGCTGGCGGCTGGCGGCTGGCTGCTGCTGGTGCGCAAGCTCGATCGGCGCTCGTGGTTCTTCCTGCTGATCGCCACGATCTACGCGCTCTTTTACATTCGCTCGCTCTACGGCACCAGCGATCAAACCTATATCTATATTCTGCGGCGCTACGTGCCGCTGGTCTATCCAGCCTGCGCGCTGGGGATCGCCTACGCGCTGGTGGTGCTCAAAGGCGCCGGGCAGCGCAGATTTCAGCTGGCGCGGCTGGGAACATTCGGGCTGCTGACGGCCGGCCTGCTGCTGTTCTTCGCCGTCACGGGCAGAACAGTGTATGCGCATGTCGAGTACGCCGGAGTTTTGAATCAGATCGAGGCGCTGAGCAAGGAGATCCGTGCGCAAGATATTGTGCTGGTGCGCGGCGGTGGCGCGGATGAGGTGGCAGTTCGCGACACATCCGAGCTGATCGCGGCGCCGCTGACCTACGTCTATGGCCGCAACGCCCTGCCGGTCAAGGGCCGTGCTCCCGCCAAATATCCCGCCGCCTTCGCCGATCAGGTGACGCGCTGGCGCAGCGAGGGCCGCAATGTGTACCTGCTGCTGGCGGCCAGCGGCGGCGATCTGCTGCTGCCCGGCTACGGACTGCGCGCGATCGATACCTGGACGCTGGAGCTGCGCGAGTTTCAGCAGCTGGAAAACCAGAAGCCCAAGCTTTCCTACACGAATCAGGTTCCGTTCCAACTTTATCAGATCGTGCCGGAAGCCGAGGTCGAGCCGCAGCGCTCGTTCTCCTACGACGACACCGCCGCGCAGGTCGCCGGCTTTTATCGCAGCGAGCAGCTGCCGGGCGAGACGCAGCGCAGCGATTGGACCGACGGCATGGCCGTGCTGCGGCTGCCGACGATCGCGCAGGGTCAGAGCCTGGCGCTTGAGGTTGCTCCCGGCAAGCGTCCAGCATCAGTTGAGCCGGCGCGCCTATGTCTCGACGTAGCCGCCGAGCCAACGCCCTATCCCGAGGGTGGTGTTGCCAGCGCTGCGAGCGTGCTGTGGCGTGAGCTGAGCTGTATCCAAATGAACGACGGCAGCCAGACGCTTCAGGTTGATCTGCCGGATCTCGCGACGAACAGCGCTCTCCTGCTCCGCCTGCGGTCGAATACATGGATTCCGTCTGAGGCCACTCCTGATCCCGGCACCACACCATCGCAGGACGCGCGAACGCTGGGCGTACGCTTCAGCCACGCGACACTCACCCCATAGCTAACAACTAGATTCAGCCTCCAGCGCGCCCCACAGCTCGGCCCTGATCGCCTCCGATCGGACCGTAGTTTGTGGGGCGTGCCACGTTTAAGAACTTGGTACCATCGGACTATGGTTGCACCCAGACCCGCCTTCTATACTGGTTTACAGAGATTAAAGGCATCAGGAGTCTTTAAGATGAAGCTGAAGCGATTTGTAAAAGGCCAATCAATAGTTGAATTAGCGCTTATCTTGCCATTTCTGATCGCGATGACGGTCGGCACGATGGAGGTAGGCTACTACGTGTACACCTACTCCGAGCTGGAAAACGCCACCCGCATCGCGTCCGAGCGTGCAGCTAAGACGCCGCCCACCACAACGAACCCGTCCGACGACAACTCAAGCGATTCGTGCGCGGTGCTGATCAAAGAAGCCGCGACCGACGGCGTGACGCTGAGCAACCTGACCTACGACGACATTACGATCACCTATCCGGGCTCATCGACACGCAAAATCGGCGACCAGATCGAGGTGCGGATTGAATACCAGGGCGAGTGGCTTTCACCGGTTGGTAAACGCCTCCTGGGTAACTTCCTGACCTTCAACTTCGCCTCGCGGCGCACGATCGTTAGCTTGAATGCAACCAATGGCAGCCCGATTTGTTAGAAACCGTTTGCGTCTGCATGACCTGGTAGGAGTAGATCGCATGAATATTCTTCGCGCATGGCGTGTCCGGCACATGTTCCGCAAACAGGTTCATCGACGGGTTGCCGGGCGACACCAATCAGGGCAGGCGATTGTCGAGCTTGCGCTGGCGGTTACGTTTCTTGCCTTTTTGTTCGCGGCGGCCGTCGACCTGGGTATTGCTTATAAGTCGTACCAGACGTTGATGAACGCGACGGCCGAAGCCTCGACAGCGTTGACAGTCGAGCCATTAGGAAGCTGCCCGGCAAACACACCGTGTGATCCTGTGGCTAATGCTAATCGTCAAGCACGGGAGCGCTTTCGCCAGGAGCAAGGCGCTGATATTCGCGGCTCGGCCAGCACACTCGACCTTGACTCGAACAACGTCGACGATCTGGGAGAGCATGGCTGGGGCTGGATCGAGCAGCGCGTCCTGATCGACGAAGCCGACAGCTCCCAGATCCAGATCGTCGGCGGCACATTCGCGGTTGGCGACAGCTTTACCCGAACCACCGATCCCGATTGCCTGGACCGTAAATCGCTCAACAGCAGGGGCCAGCAGTGCTTCATCGTGGTTCGCTCGGTCATCATCTACCATCCATTCGCGATCTCGCCGGCGGTCGGCTCTGAGATGATTATTCGTGCCATCTCGGTTAAGCCGCTTGTCTAGCGCACTTGGATCGTAGATAGCACGCTCAATAGCTCCGACACATTATCGTTGTAACCAACTCATCGGAGGTAGTAGATGCGTTATCGTCAGCAACTCCGATCACCCAATACTTCATCCAACTTTATCGGGGGTAGTGGTATGAGTCGCAATTATCGTCGCAGGGAATCCGGCCAAAGCATGCCGCTGATTGCTATGATGATCGTGGTCATCGTGGCAATGGTAGGCTTGTCGGTGGATGTCGGCAACGCGTACGGCCAGCAGCGCCGTATGCAGAACGCCGCCAACGCAGGCGCGTTGGCAGGTATGAACTCGGTGATGGCCAACCAGCGCAACCAGGACGTGTGGACCAACGTTCAGCGCACGATGTCCGGCAACCGGGTGGATAACTCAGGCTCGGAGTACAGCTACCGCGCTGACTATGTGCTTGAGAACGGCAGCGTCGTGATGCTGGGCTCGTGGAACGGCTCGACCGCCTACGTGCCGAACGGCTCCCAGAGCGTTCCGAGCAATGTGGTGCGCGTGCAGGTCACGATCAGCGAGCGCGTCGACACCTACTTCGCCCGTGTTGTTGGCCAGAACGACCTGACGGTCAACGCCAACGGCAACGCCTGCGTCGGCGGCTATGGCCTGGGCGTGTATCCGCTGGGCATTCCGCTCAACCTGAAGAAGACGATGCCAGGCAGCGGCAACCAGGCCGATAAGCCCTACCATCGCATCTACCGCTCGAACGGCTCCGAGCTGCCCAACACCAGCCCGGATTGGGGCAACTGGGACAAGATGAAGGGCATGACGCTCTATCTCCCGGTTGAGAACTGGAACGACGCGCAGCCCGGCACCCACATCTCGTGGCTGAGCTGGACCGGCGGCAACGGCGCGAACGAGCTGGACGCCGGTATGACCTTCCCCGGCACGCTTCAGGATGGCTTCGTCGAAGGTACCGAGCTGGATGCGTCGACGCCGAATACCAAGCCGCTCAAGCAGCTCACGCTCGGCGACTGGATCAACGGCGACACCGGCGTCAAGGCACAGCTGAAGGACGAGTTCGACGCGCACAAGGTCAAGGATCGCGACCTGATCCTGCCGATCTACGACAAGGCCGGCAAGCAGGGCGGCGTGACCTCGTTCCACATGGTCAAGATGGGCGTCTTCCGCATCAAGGAATACACCTTCACCGGCAGCCCGAAGTATATCAAGGTTCAGTACCTGGGCGATGCCAAGACCCGCCCGCAGCTGTGCGCCAGCGAGCGTGACCCGGATGATAGCTACGAGGCAGCCAAGCGCTTCAACGTCGAGGGCACCACCAAGGTCAACCGCGTGTGGAGCACCAAGTCCGAGAGCGCCGTCACCTATGACATCGTGCTGGTCATGGATACCTCGGCCTCGATGGAGTTCGACTGGAACGATCGCCGCCCCGGCACCTCCGGCTTCCAGTATGCCCGTATGATCGATGCCAAGAAGTCGATTGTAGACTTCGTGCAGGGCTTCGACGTGGCTGGCGACCCGGATGCGCGCATGTCCTTTGTGACCTTCGGCTCTACCGGCCCGAACGCGGCCAAGGTTCAGAACGGCTGGACGGACTCCGGCTGCAGCACGGCTGAAATTGCTGCACAGGCGTGTACTGAGAACAAGAAGTGGTCGACCATCCAGCAGAAGGCCAACTCGATGACGACCAACGGCTATACTCCTGGCCCGCAGGGCTTCGAGGCCGTGGAAACCCTGCTGCGCAGCACGCGCACGCCGAAAGCCGGCAAGCAGTATCGCCAGATTGTGCTCTTCGCGACGGACGGTGTGTTCAACGTCTGCGGTACCGATCGCGGCGCGCAGAGCTGCCCGTACGGCAAGATGGTTCCGTTCGACGGCTCAGGCGGCAACAACCCTGAGTACTACCTGAACAACCCGTCGTACAACATGGTCTCGGGACGCCCGATCTGGCAGGCGCAGCAGGTTGCCAGCCGCATCAAGAACAGCGGCGCAAAGGTCTTCGTTATCGCGCTGACCCCGCGTGGCGGCGACTTCAACCCGGCCGGTCTCCCGGAGATGAGCAGCGGCACCGGCTACTACTACGAGGCCGACGATAGCGGCGCGATGGCTAACATCTACGCGCAGATCAAAGAAAAGATCGAGGGCGACCGCTGTCAGCCGATGGAAGGATGGCAGCCGGCCGAGGGCGCGCAGATCAAGCTGACGCAGCCCAGCAACCCGACCTTCATCAAGACGGTCGTGGCCGACACCAACGGCCAGTGGAAGATCTCAGACCTTGAGGCCGGCCAGTACGTCGTCAAGTCTGAGCCGCTGACCATCACCAGCCGCGAGGATGGCAAGACCCGCAAGTACTCGCGCATTCGCAACGGCTTCAACCTGAGCGAAGAAAGCCAGGCTTCGATCAACATCAACCCGCAGTACCCGAACGGCGCGACAGTCTACTCTGAACTGCTGCTGTCGCTGCCGCTGGGCCCGGATGGCGCACCGTTGAACGGCTGCAACACTCCGTAGTTGCCAAGCTCGCCGGAGTAAGCTCAGGAATCTGGGCTTGCTCCGGCGCGTTTTTGTTAATCGCCGGTTTTTAGATCGTCGTGGCCGAGCGTACAAACCTTGAAAACCTTGTGTGACTGAGATTCAAATATTCTCAACCTTGAAATATATCTTCTTGCATTATTGAAAACAGACAAAAATCAAGTTCGACATTGGACCATCTACCCCCACCCTTTTCCCTCGGTATGTGTTAAACCCTCTATGTGTATAAGTACTCACTGCCTGGACTACGGTCGCGCGGTGGATTTGATCCGCGTCTAACGCAGCTCAGGTCATTCTCCGAAAGGTGCATCAATGAAACAGCATCGCCATCGACCACTAACACTCACGTGTTGGCTCATTATTATTACGCTCTCGCTGGTCATATGGCCGAAGTTGAGCAATGCAGCCCAAGCCACCGTTAAGCTAGCCGACTCGAACCAGAGCTGGAGTAACGGCCGCTTCTTCCGCACGGGCCTGGCTGCATCTGAGGTTGGTGGCGTGCAGCTCGTGCCGATGAAAGTGTTGACTACCTGGAAAACCACCTCGACGCTGCCGGCCGGCTTGAGCCAGCATACAAGCGCAACCTACGGCAGCCGCATCTTTGTGGTAGGCGGCAACAAGCTGGAAGGCCAGGAGCTTGTCAAGACCGACTCGTTCTTTACCACGAAGCTGCGTCAAGGCCAGCTCGGCCAGCTCGAAGATTGGATCGGCCAGACGGGTGATCCGGGTGAGACCGTCTTACCACCGCTGCCGATCCGCCTATCCGACACGGAAAGCCTGGTTGTGGAAGTGGGCGGCAAAGCCTACCTGCTGGTGCTTGGCGGTCAGCTTGGCGAAGGTAACCTCGACGATGTTACTACGGCCGAGATCTACAGCTATGAGATCAGCGAAAATGCCAACGGCCAGATCATCCCGAAACAGTGGCAGACCGTCGCCAGCCGCCTGCCGCACGAGCCAGACTACGACGAGAGCGGCGTTGGTCGCGGCAGTGGGGCGCGCAACCTTTCGGCGATCACGCTGACCGTCGCCGGTGAGCAGTATATCTACCTCTTTGGCGGCTGGAGCCGTACCTTTATCGGCGGCAGCTACTACGACGAATTTTTCAGCGATGTGTACCGCGCCAAAATCTCAGCCGGCAGCACCAGGCCCACGATCGACGCGTGGGAGGAGGTCAGCGATATTCGCGGCCTGTATGAGGGCATGGTTCAAGATGTTCCGCTGGCCGGCGCCGCAACCGTTACCTTCGTCGATCCGGCCGACGGCTCGACCGGCGTGTATCTAATCGGTGGGACGAACGCCAACAATGAGTATGAGGCTAACGCCTATATCGCCAAAATCAATGTCAGTAATGCGGGTGCCGCGATCCAATGGCTGGACAACGGCAACATGACCGAAACCCGTATCGGGCATGGCGCGGTGCAGGCTAAAGGCAGCATCACCGTCTCCGGTGGTAGTCTCAACGCCGAGTCGCCTTCGACATCGCTGGCGCGCGGCTACATCATGGACGACCTGGAGCTGTATCGACCGCAAGAGAACGCTGCCAACTTCGATCTGACCCAGGGCGCGCTGGTGAACGCGCGCATGTTCCACACTATGGAGACACTGCGCGACAACCAGGATGGCAAGGATTACGCCTATATCATCGGCGGTAAAGTCCAGATCAACCAGAACACGCAAGATCCTGCCAGCCCGCAGGTGCTCGTCGGCGACTTGGACGAGACGCCGCAGGATACTGACAGCTTCGTCTCGGACGGTAAATACTACTCGAAGGTTTTTGACTTCGGCGAGCAGGCCGAGTATTACAGCCTCTCGTGGACAACGCTGATCAGTGATGGCCAGGACATCGATATGCAGTTCCGCGTCGGCAACGATCCGCAGAATATGGGCGCGATCGAAGATATTCCCGTCGCGGCTCAGCCCGGCAGAAACACCTACAGCTATACCTTCAACCCGGCGAAAGAAGCGCGCTACTTCCAATTCATCGCCACGCTGAAAGCTTCGTCTGTTGATCGCCGGTCCTCGCCGGTGCTTGATAAGGTGGCGCTGGATGTCAAGCGTATTGGCTTCCCGAACGTGCGCGTGCCGCTGAACGGCGCCTCGTTTGCGCCAAGTACGATCGATGCCAGCACAACCAACATCACGCCCCTGGTTGCGCTCACCAATCAGGCGTTCGACGCCCAGCACCCGGCGCTGGATGCCGACTGGGATGCGCCGGGAACCTTCTTCGTGGATATTTATGTTACTCCGCCAGGCGTCACACCGGCTCCTCCGCAGCTCGGCACGGTGGGCGTGGCCTGGGCCGAGGTCAACAAATCCCTGATGAAAGCCAACATGACGGACCCATACGTTATTCCGTCCACGAACTGGCGACCCGGCTCGTGTGTCACTGGCTGTAACGCCATGAACTGGCGCAGCGTTTTTACCACGGTCGGCGTTTACAACGTGTATGTCATGGTCGATTCGTCCGACAATCCCGCCGCCCAGTTCGGCAACCTGGTTGAGTCTGAGACCACTACCACGGCCGGCGAGACCGACAACGTGTTTGGACCATTCCAGGTGGAAGTGACCGAGTTCAGCGACCTGCGCATCTTCGTGCCGACAGTGATGGCGCCACCCGCGACCGGTGTCGCACAACAGAGCGCGCCGGTGCTGCCCCGCTACCGAGTGCATACGATTGGGGATAGTCAGTAAGCACAGCTTCACTATCTCTGAAAGTACCAAGGCGGTTTAGGGCTAACGCATCGCTCAGAAACCACTTATCCGCTCTTATAATGCCAGGGCAACGCCGCAAGGGTTGCTCTGGTATTGTTTTTGTTCATCGGGGCGCTACGCGGAGACAATCACCCCCCTAACATCCGTCGATCCACCACATGAAAGGTATAGGTAGGCCATTATGCGTCGTGGAAGCAGCAGCTTACTGATCATCGTTGGACTGTTTTTACTCCTGGCAGCGGGCGCGGCTGGCGTGCTCATGTTCTATGCTCCAACAGAAGGACTTCTTGCCTCTTCCCCGGCGCAGTTACCACCTACGGCTGAGCCGACGTTTCAGGTTGTGAAGGCTGACATCGACATCGCCGAGGGAACGGTTATCACCTCGACCGAAGGCTTGCTCACGCTGGGCGATATTCCCGCCAGCCAGTACAGCGAAGATCTGAACGTTTCCAGCATGGAAGACGTGCGCAATATGATCGTGACCAGCGGGATCAAAGCGGGCGAGCCGGTTCGCAAAGACGTGCTGCGCAAAGCCGGCCTGGCCCAGAAGATCCCCGCGCCGAAAGAGGGCGAGGCTCCGGTCAAGGCGTTTCCGCTGCAGGTCAATAGTCTTTCGGGCGTCGCCGATCTGGTGCAGCCGGGCGATTTTGTGGACGTTGTCGCTTCGTTCAATCTCGACGTGATCACCTTCCATCCCGGCGCGCCGCAGCGAGAAGATAACGGCGGTATCACTGATATTATTACCGAGCACACCACCAACGAGGGCTCGTCGAAGGTGCTGCTGCAAGATGTGGAAGTGCTCGACGTGATCTATCCCGCGCCGCCGGTCGAAGGCGAAGCCTCGCCCGCCCCGGAGGCCACACCGCCACCGTCGCCGCCGGCCGAGGGCGAGAACGGCGCGAATGTCACGCCATCGCAGGCCAACACGCTGACGACCGGCAACTGGATCATCGTGCTTGCGGTGTCGAACCAGGAGGCTGAGGTGCTGCGCTTCTCGCTGGATCGCGGCATCGGCATCTCGACCATGCTGCGCCGAGCCGGCGACCACACGACTGAGCGCACCGTCGGCGCGACCATGCGCATTCTGGTTGACAACTATGGCATGCCGATGCCAAGCTTCCCGCAAGTTGTCCAGCAGCCTGGCCCGGCACAGATCCCGAACGTACCGGCGATCCCGCAGGTGAGCAACGAGTCATTTACACCTTCCGTCAGCAACAACAACCAGTAGGTTGGAAGGAGCGGAGAAGCAGCTTATGGCTGAGCACGACGATAAAATCAAGGTCATTATCGCCGACGATGTCGCCGAGACACGCGAGATCCTCGAAAAGGCGCTCTACTTCGAGAAAGACATCGTAGTTGTCGCTAAGGCCGCGAACGGTCGCGAGGCGCTTCAGCTGTGCAAGCAGCACCAGCCCGATGTCGTGTTGATGGACATCAACATGCCTGAGCTGGACGGCATCGCGGCAACCGAGGCGATCGTCGCGCAGATACCGGGCACGCAAGTGATCATCATGAGCGTGCAAAGCGAGCAGGAATATCTGCGCCGGGCGATGCTCGCCGGAGCGCGCGAGTACCTGATCAAGCCGCCGGACACCGACGAGCTGGTGCGCAGCATCCGGCATGTGTACAAGCTGCGCGCGTCGGCTCCGCGGCTGGCGGGAGGCCAGACCGACACTGTATCGGCACGCACCGATCAGGGCAAGGTTATCGCCGTGTTCAGCCCCAAGGGTGGATCGGGCTGTACCGTCGTCGCGGCCAACATGGCGGTCGCGCTCAAGCAGATCACCAACAAGCGGGTCGCGCTCGTCGACGGCAACATGGTATTTGGCGATGTCGGCGTGGTGATGAACATCGTCGCCAACAAGACTGTTCTCGATCTGGCGTCGCGGGTGCATGACATGGACGCGCAGCTGATCAACGATGTGACGGTGCCGCATACCTCGCAGGTGCGCGTGCTGCTGGCTCCGCCCGACTCGCAGAGCGGCGAGGGCATCAGCCCGGATCAACTCCGCAGCGTGCTCGAAGGTCTGCGCAGCCAGTTCGACTATATCGTGGTCGATACGCAAACCTCCTACGACGATCGCACGCTGACGCTGCTGGACGTGGCCGATCGCATTCTGGTGCTGATGACGCTGGAGCTGACGGCGATCAAAAACGTCAAGCAGTTCTGCGAGCTGGCCGGCCCGCTGGGCTATCCCGAAGACAAGCTGATGCTGGTGCTCAACAAAGCCGACTCGCGGCTGGGCATTCGCGCCGAAAGCATCGAGGGCCAGATCCGGCATAAAGTCGCCGCGCAGATCGGCAACGCGCCCTACGAGATGACGCTCGCGCTGAATCAAGGCGTGCCGCTGGTGATCGATCGGCGCAACCACCCGGTCGCCAAGGACATCACGGCGCTGGCGGCGCTCACAGCCAACGCGCTCGCTCCGGCGGCGCCGGCTCCGGCGAACGGCGCTGCGGCCAACGGCAACGGCAAAGCGGCTGCGGCTCCGGTGCCGCAGGAAGCGCCAAGCAAAGGCTTGTTCGGCCGCTTGCTCACCAAACGTTAGTCATCCGGCCTTGCCTGGATCGCGCAGATCCGGCAGGGCCGCACGTTCTAGCTGCTTTCCAGCACGATGAGGTAACGTATGTCGTTATTAAAGCGAATCGGTGAGCCGGGAGCGGGCGGCGCCACAACAACGCCCTCGGCGGCTCCCGCCCAGCGCCCAAGCGCACCCGTTGCAGGACGGCCCGGCGCGGTCGCGGCACGTGAGCCTGATCAGGCTAAAACAGCGGAGATCCGCCGCAAAGTCCAGGAGCGCCTGGTCGAAACGATGGACCCGCGCGCCGATACCAATAACCTGAATATGATCCAGCGGCAGGTCGACGAGATCTTGACCAGCGTGCTGGACGGCGAGGGCATGATCATCGGCCGGACGGAGCGCGCGCGGCTGCTGGAAGTGATCATGCACGATATTACCGGTCTGGGGCCGCTCGAAGATTTGCTGGCCGAGAAAGATGTCAGCGAAATTATGGTCAACGGCCCGCACCAGATCTACGTCGAGCGCAAAGGCAAGCTCCAGCGCGTCTCGACGACGTTTCTGAACGATGAGCACGCTATGCGCATCATCGACCGGATTATCGCGCCGCTGGGTCGCCGTGTCGACGAATCATCGCCGATGGTGGACGCCCGTCTCAAGGACGGTTCGCGTGTCAACGTGATTATCCGCCCGATCGCGCTGTGTGGCCCGACGATCACGATTCGTAAATTCGCCAAAGAGCGCATCACGATCGACGACATGATCCGCTTCGGCACCGTCACGCGCGAGATGGCGGACCTGCTCAACGCCTGCATCAAGGCGCGGCTCAACGTCGTCGTGGCCGGGGGTACCGGCTCCGGCAAAACGACAACGCTCAATATTTTGTCGGGCTTTATTCCCGACGACGAGCGGATTGTCACGGTTGAGAACGCGGCCGAGCTTCAGCTGCGTCAGGATCACGTGGTCACGCTCGAATCGCGGCCGCCTTCGGTGGAAGGCACCGGCGAGGTGACGATGATGGATCTGATCGTCAACTCGCTGCGTATGCGCCCCGACCGCGTGATCGTCGGCGAGTGTCGCGGCGGCGAGACGCTGGCGATGTTGCAGGCCATGAACACCGGTCACGACGGCTCGCTGACCACGCTGCACGCCAACACGCCGCGCGACGCGATCTCGCGTATCGAGACGATGTGCATGATGGCCGGCATGGATCTGCCGATTCGTGCGATCCGCGAGCAAACATCATCGGCGGTGGATCTGATCGTCCAGCAAAGCCGCCTCAAGGACGGCTCGCGCAAGATCATCAACATCACCGAGATCATGGGCATGGAAGGCGACACGGTTCAGCTGCAAGATATTTTCGTCTTTGAGCAGACCGGCGTCGACGAGCGCGGCAAGATCGTGGGGCGTCTCAAACCTACGGGCGTGCGTCCGCGCTTTGTGGAAAAGTTCGAAGCCTACGGTATCTACCTCCCGCCGGGAATCTTCGGCACCAATGATCGCTTTATGTAGAGCAGGCTCATCAGGTCCGGCTCGCGTTTCACTACGTCCAGGAATCGCACATGAATGCAATGCTACTGATTATTATTATTCTTGCAGTTGTTGTCGCGCTCGGCCTTTTCCTGGTCGTGCGGCTGATGGGACAGCCAGCGGCCAATGTCGATCAACGGCTCGCTCAGTTCACCGGAGCCGAGACCTCAAACCAACCGGCACCGGATCTACGCGCCAGAGTTGACGCGGCTGTTACCAAAACCGAACGTGGCTCGCGCATCTCCCGTGATCTGGCGCGAGCAGACCTGAAGCTGACCGCCGGCGAGTTCGTGATGCTGAAGTTCGCGGGCGCAGGCGTTACGGCGCTGATCGCGGCCTGGCTCTCGACGCAGCTGCTCGGCGGGTGGAGCCTGACGTTCGCCCTCGGCGGCCTGATCTTCGGCGCGGTGATCGGCTCGTTCCTGCCCGACCTGTATGTCAAGCGGCGGTCGAAGAAGCGCATCAAGAAGTTCAACAACTCGCTGGCCGACACGATCGCGATGCTTGCCAGCTCGCTGCGCTCGGGCTACTCACTGCTGCAATCGATGGACCTGGTCTCGAAAGAAGGCGCCGGGCCGGTCGCCAGCGAGTTTCGCCGCGTGGTGCAGGAAGTCGGTCTTGGCCTGTCCACCGAGACCGCGCTGGCCAACCTGCTGCGCCGCGTTCCCAGCGACGACCTGGACCTGATGATCACGGCGATCAATATTCAGCACGAGGTCGGCGGTAACCTGGCGCAGATCCTTGAAAGCATCGCGCACACGATCCGCGAGCGCGTTCGCATCAAGGGCGAGATCCAGACGCTCACGGCGCAGGGCCGCATCTCGGGCTACGTCATCACCGGCCTGCCGGTCGGCCTGGCGATTTTTCTTTCGGTGATCAACCCCGGCTACATGGCCCCGATGTTCAGGCTGGGACTGCCGCCTGAGGCATGGTGCTGCCTGCCGGTCACCTCGGGCATCATGATTATCATGGGCTACTTCGCGATCATGAAGATCGTCGACATCGATATTTAGCGAGGAACACGATCATGGGTATGCTGATTTTTGGCGCACTTCTGCTCTTTGGCGTGATGATCGTCGTGCTCGGCTTTGTCCAAAGTCGCCAGTCCGCCACGATCGAAGGCCGGCTCTCGACCTTCACGGAAGTGCCGAAGACGCTGGAAGAGATGGAGCTGGAGCTTCCGTTCAGCCAGCGTGTGATCCAGCCGGTGATGCAGCAGCTGCTGACGACGTTCGGCAAAGCCTCGCCGGCCAAGAATGCCGGCAAGATCAAGCGCAACCTGGAGCAAGCCGGCAATCCCAGCGGTCTCACGCCGACATCGTTTATGGGCGTGCGTGTCGCGGTCGGTCTGATCGGCCTGGTGATCGGCTTTTACATGACCACCCTGATGGGCCTGCCGATCCTCAATCGCTTGCTCTTCATGGTGCTCGGCGGCGCGGTCGGCTATGTATTTCCCGGCATCTGGCTGGATCGCAAAATTCGCGGGCGCAAGCATGCCATTCTCAAGTCTATGCCCGACGCCCTGGATCTGCTGACGATCAGCGTCGAGGCCGGCCTTGGCTTCGACCTGGCGCTCGACCGTGTGGCCAATAAGTGGGACAATGAACTGAGCAAGGAATTTCAGCGCGTGCTCTCGGATACGCGCCTGGGCACGCCGCGACGCGACGCGATGCGGATGATGGCCGAGCGCTGCGGCGTTGAAGATCTGAGCAACTTTGTGCAGGCGATCATTCAGGCGGAGCAGCTCGGCGTGAGTATCGGCAAGATCCTCAAGGTCCAGTCCGAGCAGATGCGTGTCCGGCGACGGCAGCGGGCTGAAGAGCTGGCGCACCAGGCGCCGATCAAGATGCTCTTCCCGATGGCGTTTCTGATCTTCCCGTCGCTGCTGGTGGTGATCCTTGGGCCGGCCGTTCCGCGACTGATGGGCAACGGCGTTTTCTAGGGTTTCGCATCATGCCGCAGATTGTTAACACAACTCGGGGAACCGTTATCGCCAGTCGCGCCGAGTGGGCACGCTCGTTCCTGGCGCGGCTGCGCGGCCTGATGTTTCGCGCCAGCTTGCCTGAGGGCGGCGGCCTGATCATCGATCCCAACAGCAGCGTGCATACCTTCTGGATGCGCTTTCCGATCGATGTAATCTTTGTCGATCGGGAGAACCGCGTCGTGGGGATCGTGCCGGCCATGCTGCCGAACCGACCTTACGCGGGAGCACGGCGCGCCAAACGCACGATCGAGCTACCGACGGGCAGCATCGCCGCCAGCAACACACAGATCGGCGATATGCTGGAGTTTCGCGAGCGCTAACGCACCGAACGGCATCATTTTTCACCGACAGGATCGAGCTACTCGGTCCTGTTGCGCATTTAACCGATTGACATGCATTCGGGCGTTGCCTATACTGCTATCCTGAGTCGTGAGAGAAATAGCGCCCATGCAGACCGATCCCGTCAATCAATCTTCATCGCCGAGCCTGACAAGCGTCGAGCAACTGCTGACCGCCGGCTACGCAGCGCTCACCACCGACGATCACCACGCGGCCGAAACCTTCTTCCGCCGCGCAGTACAAGCCGATTCACGCTCGATCGAAGCGTGGCGCGCCCTCGCCGATACCCAGACCGGCGCGCGACATGGCATGTGCCTGCGCTGGATCGAATACCTGCAAGCCGCTCAGCCGAAGCCGGTCGCGCCGCCACGCCGGCAGACCACCCGCCGACCGTATCGCCTTCAGCGCGCACAGCTCATCGGCATGGCCGGTGCAGGCTCGCTGGCGCTGCTGGTGCTGGTCAGCGATCTGGCCTATCGCGATCGCGCGCTGCCCGGCGTGCATATCGGGCAGATCGATGTTGGACATCTGCGCGCCGACGAGGTGGCGAGCACGATCGAGCAGCGGCAGCACGCGACAGCATCCCGACTGGTCGAGGTGCATGTGGGCGAGCAGATCTGGAGCACACCCGCCAGCACGCTGCTGCGCGCGGACACTACCGATCTGACTCGGGCGGCGCTGGCCTATGGCCACGATCCGTCGTTCTGGTCGCGCACGGGCACGCGGATGCGCTCGTTTCTCGGCCAGGAGTACAGCGTTAGCGCGCCGCTGATCGATCAGAACGCACTGAAAACGTTTGTGGCCGGAATTGCCGCCGAGGTCAGCCGCGAACGCATCGATGCGCATGTGCTGCGCGCCGAGCAGGGCTGGACCATCGTACCCGAGCAGAGTGGCCAGCAGATCGATCAGGCTCAGCTGGCTGAACAGATCGCCGATCAGCTCAGCCGGAGCGCCTGGCAGCCTGAGGACACCTTCGAGCCGCTGACCGCAGCGATTCTGACACTGTCGCCCACACGCACCGTCGCGCAACTGGAGCCGCTGCGCCAGCGCTTAGAGGCGATCGCCGCGCAGCCGCTCGACATCCGGCTCGGCGATCAGCAGTGGAGCCTGGATCGCTCGCTGCTTGTGGATACAACTAACGTGATCGATCCGGCGGCACTACAGCCCAGCGCGACGCTGATCGGCCGGCAGCTTGAGCCGATCGCGGCCCAGATCGCTGTCGCGCCGCAACCTTCGTTTCTGGAGCGCAACGGCGATCGGATTCGCTCGCTCGTTCCCGGCAAAGCTGGCCGTGAGCTGAATCGCGAGGCGGCGACGCAGGCGATTGTGGCGGCTGTGCGCGACAACACACCAGCGCTGGAGCTGCCGATCCATGAGATCCAGCCGGCGCCTGGCGAGGCCGAGCAGCTTGGGCTGGTAGCCGAGCTTGGACGCGGCGAGTCTCAGTTTATCACCTACTCATCGATCGATCGCGATGCCAATGTGCAAGCCGGCGGGGTCGACATCGATGGCGTGCTTATTGCTCCCGGAGATGTTTTCTCGTTCACCGGGACCGTGGGCGAGATCAGCTGGGAAAAAGGCTATCGCTGGGGCGAGGCGATCGAGGCGGGCGTGGTAGTGCCATCGCTGGGCGGCGGTATCTGCCAGGTATCGACGACGGTCTTTCGGGCGGCGTTCTGGAGCGGCCTTGAGATCGTCGAGCGGCACAATCATACCTGGCGCCTGCCCTGGTACGAGGTCGACGCGCCGCCAGGCATGGACGCCACGATCGCGCTGGGCGGGCCGGATCTCAAGTTTCGCAACAACACCGAACACTACATTCTGATCAAAGTCGAGACCGATCTCGCCGCCAAGCGCCAGACGGTGATCATCTACGGCACGCCCGACGGCCGCAAAGTGGAGATGCAGACGCTCACCAACGGCAACATCGGCATCTACCGCAGCGTCGTATCCGGCACGCAGCTGGTCGGCGAAGATACATTCGTGAGCTATTACAGCCAGTAGGAAGGAGCACGCCGGTGGATGAACGCCGGAATGAAGTAGGCGGCAGGCCGGAGATTAAGCTGCCGGAGTCAGATATTAAGCTGCCAGCCCTGCTGCGGCTCCTCGCTCGCTGGGCGCTGGTCGCGGGCGTGATCTGGCTGATCGTGTGGATTCTCAGACGATCCGGCGCGACGCTCACGCCGTTTATTATTGGCCTGGTGATGGCGTATCTGCTGCTGCCGATCGTCAAAAAGCTGGATCGCTACATGCCGCGCTGGGCCTCGATCACGACAGTCTACCTGGTCGGCCTGATTTTGTTCGAGCTGATCGTGGTCTTCGTGGTGCCGCCAACTGTCGCGCAGGTCCAACAGTTCACCTCGAATATCCCGGAGTGGTTCGATCGCAGCAACCAGTTTGTCAACGATCGCATCGCCGACTTCCAGCGCTCCGCGCCGCAAGAGGTTCAAGACCAGGTTAACACGCAGGTGCGCAACGCTCAGCAGACGCTTCAGCGCAACGCCAGCACCTATGCGCAGCGCGTCGGCGAGTTTCTGCTCAACACACTGCTGAGCGTCTTCCAGACGATCACCTTTTTGCTGGGCTTTTTGATTATTCCATTCTTTTTGTTCTATATTTTGCTGGATACCAATAAGCTGCCCCGAGCGATCGACGTGCTCTTGCACCCACGCATCCGTCCCGATTTCTGGAACATCTGGCGGATCGTCGACGGCGTGTTCGGCCGCTATATTCGCGGGCAGCTGGTGCTGGGCCTCATCATCGGCGCGACCTCGTTTATCGGCCTGACCGTGCTCAACATGTTCGGCTTCAATATCCGCTACACGGTGCTGCTGGCGATCATCGCCGGCATCGGCGAGCTGATCCCGGTGGTCGGGCCGATTATCAGCGCCATCCCGGCGATTCTGGTCGCGATCGGCGATGGCTGGTCGGCGGTGGGCGCGGTGGTCGTGCTGTATGTGCTGATCCAGCAGCTCGAAAACCAGATCCTGGTGCCGCGCATCGTAGGCAACACGCTGAAGCTCCACGCCGCGATCTTGATGGCGCTGCTGGTGATCGCCGGCTCGGTCGGCGGCTTGGGCCTGGTGATCTTGTCGGCGCCACTGGCCGCAATCGGACGCGACGTGTTTATCTACCTTCACCGGCGTCTCCGCGAGCCACCGCAGCCGCCCACGCTGGCAATCAGCGATCTGGTGCCCGAGGAAACGCCCGAGCAGCCGCCCAAGCAGCCGGTACAACGGTCACGTCCGGCCGTCTCGAAAACCTTGTTCAGTCCTAAGCCGAAGCGGGACTGAGGTTAATTGACCGCTCTGATCGAGGTCGGTACAATGGCCCTACCTGAGAAAACTGTCACCCCCGCGCCGGGAGGGCCTTGCTTCGATGATCCATAGTATCATTACCGACCTTTTAGAGCACCCCAAGGTTATCGAAACGCACCAGCACATGCACCATTCGATCTCCAAGCACGACCATCTGGCGCGTACGGCGAGAATTTCATATAAATTGGCCCGAGTTATGCGCGCGGATGTTCGGGTTTGTGTTCGTGCCGCGATGATTCACGACATCGACTCGCGGCTGGGAACGCTGACGACACACGGCCGCATCGCGGCGCAGTGGGCGGCCTCGCAAGGTGAGAGCGACGAGGTTTGTCACGCGATCGAGACGCACATGTATCCGTTCGGTCCTAAGCCTCGCACACGTGAAGCCTGGATCGTCTCGCTGGCGGATAAAGCCGCCTCGATCACGGATCTGACGCTGATGGTGAGCGGCATGGTGACCGGCCATACCTGGCAGCGGCGCCGCATCCTTCAGCAGTCTGATCCGCATTTTGTAGCTCTGCACCAGCGTAAACGCCAGCGCCGTGCGGCACGCCTTGCCCAGCGCAAATCGATGCAGTAGACGCCCAGCGCACATACGCAAAAAAACAGGGACGACAGATGATTGTCGTCCCTGTTGGTTTTAAAACAAAGCGATTTATGGGCGGCGAAAATGATCGAGCAAGGAGCTGCCGGCGCGCAGCTTATGCAACAGCATAATGGTGTATTCTTCGCGGCCAGGATGCTTGTCGATGCGCAGGTCGAAGCGATCGTTGCTATAGACCGGCCCCCAGTCGTTGCTTTTATCCTGCGAAGACGGGAACAGCTCCAGCTCTTTAGCCTTCGCCTCCAGGGCCGCGTGTAGCTCCTGGGGCGTGCGCGCTTTGTCTAATTCTTCGCGCTTCATCTGCGATCCTCGATCAAGCTAGGTGATACACACGAAGTGTAGCATCGGCGCTGGACGGCGTCAACGTGTGCAACCGGTTGATCCGTCCCTGTTCGAGCCAGCCAGGTGGCACCAGCGCAGCCAGGTTGCTAATCGAAGCTGCCGCCGCCGGAGCCGCCACCGCCACCACCACCGCTATCGCCGCCGCCACCCCAGCCACCGCCGCCACCGCCCATATCACCCCAGGATGAGCTGCCGCCGCCCGAGTCGCCCCATGACGAACTGCCGCCACCTGAGTCGCCCCACGACGAGCTGCCACCGCCCGAGTCGCCCCACGACGAGCTACCGCCGCCCATGCCGCCATCGAAGGGCGTGTTGTCGAAGGGCGAGGGATTGTTATCGTACGGGCCGTGATGAGGCTGGTGAGGCGGTGTGATGATGATCGGCGGAAAAAAGCCGCCGCCCCAGCCACCGTAGCGCCGTCTGCGGCGCGGGCCGTAGGGTGAGCCAAACGGATCGCCTTGATCGTAGCCCGGCATCGGCCCGCCAAAATTACGGCGCTGGGAGCGCGCCGCGGCCCGGATAATCATGAAGGCAATAAATAAGAAGAACGCAACAAACAAACAAAGCATCACACCGCCGATGCCGAGACCAACCGCAGCGCCCGGCACGGGATTAGTGGTGGGATTGCTCGGCGTATTGGGTACGGCCGGACGCGTGGTCCCCGCCGAGCGAAACTGCGCGTTCTGCGCCAGCAGCGTCCGTGGAAACGCTACGCTCACGCCCAGCTGGCGACCCTGAATCGGCTGGGTCAGCTCCCAGTACACGCTGTTGCTGGTCGAAGATTGGCGCACCGACACGCCGCTGGCATCGGCGTCTAGCTGCGTGCTGCCGACCGAGCCCGGAAAGCTGATGCGCACACTGCCGCTGCGGATCTCGGGCGCGCTGGCATCGCCCCAGAAGAAGTTCCAGTCAAAGGTCGCGCGATCGCTGCCGGCGACGAGCGTGCGATTGATCACATACTGGATCGTGATGCTGTGGCGATCGGCGCTGGGATCGCGAAAGTTGACGCGGATCGTCGCCTGGCTGCCGTCGTCGCCGCCGGCGTAGGTGCCGGCATCACGAATCGACGTATCGCCGCGACGGGTAAGCAGCTGGCCATCCTCGAAGACCTGAATATTCGAGATCGCGCCGCTATTGCCGGTCTCGAAGGTTCGCGTCATGCCGCGCGCCGGCCCGCTATCGACGACCAGCTCCTGCTGCTCTCGCACCTGCACGCTGCCATCCGCCCGAATTTCGACAATATTATCGTAGCGCTCCCAGTGCAGCTGGGGTGAACTCTGGGCCAGCGCCGTGGCCGGCAGCGCCAGCAGCACCAGCACGATCATTAATCTATACAGCATACAGGCAATCCTTTGCATCTACCAAGCTAGTACGCGCCGTACATGCGGCATGTTGCAAGCCAGCAGCATGGGTGGTGCCAACAATACAACCTGCAGATAGGAGATGTGCAGCGCAGATCTGCTACAATATAGCATGTTACCGATATGCATGTCTGAGCATAAAATGATCCCGCAACGTACGGTAACAGTATCTTTCCAATTGGAGCGCGGTATAAGTCTTGCGAGAAAACGGCAGCAGGACGTTACAGTTTTGTGTACAAGGAGGTGCACAATGACGATGACCCAACGCGAAGTGGTTCATGGGCAACATGAAGATTTTCTGCCTCTCAAGGGCATCGACTACGTTGAGTTCTACGTAGGCAACGCACGTCAGGCCGCGCACTACTACCGAATGGCATTCGGCTTCAAGCCGATCGCATATGCCGGGCTTGAAACCGGCGTGCGCGACCGTACCTCGTACGTGATGGAGCAGCGGAATATTCGTCTGGTGCTTACCGGCGCGCTCGATCCCGACACCCCGATCGCGGAGCATGTGAAGCTGCACGGCGACGGCGTTAAAGACATTGCCTTTACGGTCCAGGATGCCGCCTCCGCTTTCGAAGAAGCGGTCAAGCGCGGCGCGCAGCCGGTGCAGGAGCCGACAGTGATCGAGGGCCAGAAAGGCCGCGTGATCAAGGCCTCGATTGCCGCCTATGGCGACACCGTGCACTCGTTCATCCAGCGTGAGCAGTATCACGGCACGTTCTTTCCCAAA
>DASWTQ010000566.1:0-10510 GCA_036402055.1 Herpetosiphonaceae bacterium | reverse complement strand
GGTGCACTGGGTTACGGCGGAAGTCGACGTCGGCCCGGTGCTGGCGCGCGCCGAGGTGCCGGTGCTGCCCGGCGACGACGAGCCGACGCTCCATGAGCGGATCAAGGCTCAGGAGCGCCTGATGATTGTCGAGGTGGTGAGGAGGCTGGCGGCGGAGAAGCGAGAACCAAGAACCTAGAACCAAGAACCGGAAGAACAAAGGATCAAAAGAACAAGAGAGCAAAGAACAACGAACAAAAAGCAGCCGGATCGTTTGTTCCTTTGTTTGCTTGTTTCTTTGTTTGCGGGTGCCCTCTGGGCATGGCAGAGGGTGAGGGCCAAGCACCAGAGTCGAAAGAACAGCAAACGATACCTTACGCAAAGCCGAAAGACATGGTATAGGCCGTGCTAGTTAAACC
This sequence comes from Herpetosiphonaceae bacterium, assembly GCA_036402055.1. Taxonomy (GTDB): domain Bacteria; phylum Chloroflexota; class Chloroflexia; order Chloroflexales; family Kallotenuaceae; genus LB3-1. Next base: position 10,112 of record DASWTQ010000566.1, on the reverse strand, counting down.
AGGTGGCTATGCTGTAGGATGAATCCCGGCATTGATAACCAACGCTCACCGATGGAGAGAAGCTATGTGTGGTCGTTACACCTCTGATGGTCTAGATGTGGCAAAGGTAGCTGAGCGGTTCGACGCACAAAAGACGCTCGAAGAGTTTGAGCCTAATCATAACATCAAGCCAACCCAGGCCGCTCCAATCGTGGTCGAGAAAGACGGCGAGCGCGAAATTCAGCTGATGCAGTGGGGTCTGATTCCGTTTTGGGCTAAAGATCCCAAGATCGGCAGTAAAATGTTCAACGCTCGCAGCGAAACGGTAGGCGAAAAGCCAGCCTTCAAAAGCTCGTTCAAGCGCAAGCGCTGTCTGGTTCCGGCGACCGGCTTTTATGAGTGGAAGGCCGAAGGACGCGGAAAAGTACCGTATCTGTTCACCGTCGGCGATCACGAGGTCTTTGGCTTTGCCGGCCTGTATGACTCGTGGAAGGCGCCCAGCGGCGAGGTGCTCTACACCTACACGATTATTACCACCCGGCCGAATGATCTTGTCGCTCAGGCGCACGACCGCATGCCGGTGATCTTGCCGCGCGATCAAGAGCAGGTCTGGCTCGACACAAGCGTCGAAGATCCGCTCTTCTTGCAGAGCTTGCTGGAGCCCTATCCCGCCGACTTGATGCAGATGAGCAAAGTCGAGGGCAAGCTCTAGCATCTGCCCCTGTCCACGCTTCCTGCTCGATCTTCTGCGTTTGACGCCCCGATCACACGATCGGGGCGTTGCGCTGCCTGTTGCTCAAGCGTCTGGCTCGGTTGTAGCTGCCAGGGTTGCCAGGATGTCGCGAATGGTTTGTGCTTCAGGATGATCCGGCTCAAAGATGCTTAAAGCACGCTCAAAATAATTTCGTGCTCTCGCACGCTTGCCGAGTGCTTGCATGACCATGCCTAGCCCCTGCAAGCTGCGTGCGGTATCTGAGTGGTTAATGCCTACTGTCTGCTCCCGGACCGCCAGCGCCTGTTCATGGTAATACCATGCCTGATCGAACTCGCCCTGGGCGTGGTGCACCAGGCCCAGATTGTAGAGGCTCCAGGCAGTATCGGGATGTTCCCGGCCGAACACCCGATCGCGGACTGCGAGCGCCTGCTCATGGTAGTGCCGCGCCTGACTATACTCACCTAGCTCATATAGAGTTTCTCCCAGGCCATTGAGGCTCCAGGCAGTGTCGGGATGCTCCGGCCCGAGTGCCTGCTCACGGATAGCGAGGGCTCGCTCGTGGTAGTACCGCGCCTGGTTGTACTCGCCTTGTTCATTGAACGTATCTCCCAGGCTGCTGAAGCTCCAGGCGGTGTGGGGATGCTCCGGGCCGAGTACCTGTTCGCGGATCGCTAGCGCCTGCTCATGGGAGTAGCGTGCTCCGGCAAAATCTCCTTGTTCGTACAGGACGTTGCCCAGGCAATGGAAGCTCCAGGCAGTGTCGGGATGCTCAGGACCCAGGATGCGTTGGCAGATGTCCAATCCTTGCTCTATGCAATGCCGGGCTTTTTCGTACTCGCTTTTGGCCCACAAAACCAAGCCCAGGCAGACAAAGCTCCAGGCGATATCGCGATGCTCAGGGCCCAGGATGCGTTGGCGGATAGCGAGGGCCTGCTCGTTGTACTGTTGTGCCTGGTCGTACTCACCTTGAGCCCAAAAAGCTATGCTCAAATATTGTAGGCTCCAGGCAGCCGCACGATTCTCCAAGCCTATGGTTCGTTCGCAGATCCCTAATGCCCGCTCAAAATAGTGTCGCGCTTCAGCATATGTGCCAAGGAGCCATAGATGATAGCCAAGCGCATTCGATAAACTCGCAGTTCGCTCGTCCTCAGGCTGCCGCACAGCGTCGGTGATGAAGCGGAGATGCGACTGGAGCGCAAGCACGGGACGTGGATCGCCCGCCTGGTTCAAGTTATCGACGACTCGCAGGATCGTCGCATCTACCGCCGCTTGCGCCATCGTATCAGCCGATACGGCGCGCACAAATGCCACAAGCAGCCGGTGCAGTTTGAGCGTACCCTCGTGGTTGGTTTCCAGCAACCCCAGATCGATCAGCCGGGTCAGCGCGTCCTCAGCCTTCAGGGCTGCCTCCGCATCATTGGTTGTCGCGATCGTGTGCAGCAGCAGCCAGCGTGGAATCGACTCGCCGGGTGCGAAGTAGGCTGCGCGCGAGATCAGCGCCAGAGCTAGTGCATCAATTTCGTCCGAGGGATCGAGGCGCTCATAGCTCTGCTCAAAGGTGCGGGCCACGTGCTGGACATGCCTGGTCGGCGAGAGGCCGGCTTCGCGCAACGAGCGATCGTCGAGGATTGTCGACGTGCGCAGACGGCTCAGGTATTGGGTGGGAGTTATGGCATGGCGGTATCTGGCCAGGAAACTGCCGGCCAGATGCAGCGCCAGCGGAAGATCGCCCAGCGCATCGGCGATTGCGTCAAGCTCAGCATTGGTAGCAGGCAGATCCGGGCGGAACGATCGTAGCAGCGCGATGCTCTCAGCGCGGGGCAGCACGTCCAACGCTAAGGCATGTACGCTCAGCGCCGCATCCCACTGCGCACGACGACTGGTGATCAATACACGGCAGCCACCATACTTCGGCTTCCACTGATCCAGGAGCGCTCCATCCTCACAGTTATCGAAGACCAGCAGCCGTGGGGTTGGGCTGCGCCAGGCAGCCAGCACCTGGCGCACCTGCTCGTCGAGGGGCAGCGCGCTAAACTGCTGGCTGAGCTGCATGCCGTCCACGCCGCCACAGGCTGCGACTTCGGCCGGCACGGCATCAGGCTCGGCGAAGCTCAGCCAGAGCACGCCGCCGCTAAAGAATTGCCCGTAGCGATGCACAAACTCGCAGGCTAGCTGGGTCTTGCCGATACCGCCCAGACCTGTGGCCGCTGCCACCTCCAGCTGTCCGATCGCGACGGTGGCGCCGATTTTGAGCGCCTGAGCAAGCTGGTGCAGCGATTGCTCGCGTCCGACGAAGAGTGGGTTGCGGCTCAGCGGCATCCGCGAGCCGGATGGCAAGGGTCCAGGAGGCGGAATCATATCTAAAGGGATTGTTTCGACCAGCACAGGTGGCTGCGCGGTAGTCCACCCCGGAGTGTTAAGATCGGTCTGCGGATCGGGCAGGCGATCGACGCTGCGCTCCGCCCGTGCCGCCTGGAGAAAAAGTTCTCGCTCGTCGGATGGAATCTGTAGGCATACGGCAAGTCGCTCTGCAATCTCACGCGATGGCCGAAATACATCAGCCTCCAGCTTGCGGATTGTCACTTCAGCACAGCCGACTTGCTGTGCTAATACTCGCTGTGTGAGATCGAGAGCCTTTCTTCGCCGCCGCACCCACGCGCCAAATGAAAAAACATCCTTTACAAGATCTGCCATCACGCTCCTCCTTAAGTGAGGTATGGGTGCTTGAGGGGGTGCAAGGACATGTTAGACGCCTGGCTGATCACGAGCGCTTCAGCTCAAGGTCCTGGTTGACCAGGCTGGATCAGTCTATCTACAGCGCAGGCTGATAGGCCAGTTGGGTTTTGAAATAGTGGGATTGTGCACACCGACAGGTTTTGGGATGCGTTCGTCGTGGCTATCGCTTGGTGCTACCGTTTTTTCTATCGCAAACCGATACAGCGATAGCACGACGGTATGATGAAATACTGCCACGCTCACTGCTACCGACCCAGGTACCTATCTTATCTAGTCTATAGGAGTGCTCCCATGTCCACCTGCTCAATCCAGCTTCTGATCGATCCCGCAGACCTTGAAGCGATCCGATCTGCACATGGCAACATCGTTTTAGCCAGGCCCGCCAACGATGGCCATTCCCCGCATGTCATCTGGCAGAGCTTCACGCCTGACGAAGACAACACTGTTGCCTGGTCTGATGACTATGCCGTCTACGCCGCGAACACGCCGCTCAAGCATGGGGCGCGGATTTTTCCAGCTCACTCCATGCCCTACCCGGCCATGGCTGCGGGATCGTATGTCTTCACCGGCGATGCCAGGTTCCACGGCCCGTATGCTAGCGAGGGAGCCCTGAGCGACAAGCAGTTCTGTATCTACAATGAAGTGCCGTGCGCGCATTATCCGGCGCTGACCTTCGGTCTGGCTCAAACTGCGCTCATCAACGGCGCGCCGAGCACCGTTCGTCCGATCAGCGCGCAGTCTATTGCGGCGCATCAGGCGGCGGTGTTTTCTCCGCTAAACACGGTACATATCTGGCTCCAGGCAGAGTTAGCCAGCGGAGCTGTCCAAACATATCTGCCGGAGGCAGTGACCACAGTTCAGCTCGGCCGGATCTCTCATGCGCAGACGCTCAAGTTCGACGCGGCGCAGGGTGTTTTCCTACCGTATTCGTTCGCGAAGCGTAACTTCATCTTGTCGATGCCCAACGTGATCTGGCCGGGCTCGGTCGGCGATCTGCTGCGGCAGAAGCAAGCCTCACGTCGCGCCGCCTAGCCAGCAAAGCTGTGCGCCCTATCACAGCCTTGACTCATGTTCCAGCGTACCCGATACCAGCCTTTAGCTACTTTGGAGGAAGATCATGCTTTCCACGATTCTTTCCAGCCGCGTCCAGGTGCTGCTCGTCCTGGGATTGCTCCTCGTTGGATTTGGACCGGCACGGTCTCCCGTTGTGGCTCAGCATCTGAGCAGCCTGAGCAACACCGATCAGGACTGGCGGCAGGAGCTGGTTGGTCTTTGGGATTGTCGCGGCGTGAGCACCCTTGGCGGTAAGGGTAAAGAGCCCTACATGGGCATACTCAACAATAAGCTGACGCGCAGTGATTCCTGGCTGACGCTGGATTTCGCAGAGCAGCGTCCACGGAGAAAACCGATGCAAGAGCAGCAGCTCTGGGAAGCGGTATCAGCAGACGGAATGCACAGGCGAACGCTGCTCACCAACGATGGCACGTGGGGCGTTGTAACGTCTCCCGGACCGCAGGGCAATGTTATGCGGTGGGAAGGATCGTTCGGAGACATGGCGCTCTCCGAGACGATAACGCGGATCTCGGCTGACAAGCATCGCTGGTATGGCGAGCTGACTCGCGGCGAGGATTACATAGGCTACTACCAGCTGACGTGTACCAGGGTTTCGTCCCAGCCATGAAGCTGGAGATGGATTTCGTGACAGCGCGGAGCGTGTGCCGCGATCCAGCCTGCCTCATCGAGACGCGCATCTGCATAGAGCCGCTAGCTGCGCCGTCCCGATCTCGTCACAGCACGTTCACATCTTGTGGTGCTGTGCCTATGCCTCACCAGGATCGTACTTGCTCAGAAGTACGATCCTTTTTTCTGGGCCTGCTTACGATATTGCTTTCTTCGGTTGAAGACTGGTATATCCGCTCAGGGTGTCTGCGCGTCGTCGCGAGAGACCGCTTCCATCTGTGCATGCAGGAGTAGTCGCGCGCCCAGCCAGAGGATTGGAGGAAGCGCTGCGCTGAGGAGCAGCGCGAGCGCAGGACGATCGATGCCGGCGTGACCAACTGCGGCGAAGACAAAGCCGAGCGGCAGCGATCCGCAGATGAGCGCCAGCAGAAATGAAGACCAGGGCATCCGAGTGAGCCCGGCCATACAGGCGATAGCTTCTGGAAATACAGGTAGCCAGCGCGAGAGAACGACGATCCAGCCGCCCATATCGGCAAACAGTCGCTCACTACGCGCCAGCTCCCGCTGACCGAGGAGCCAGACTGCCGCTCGCCGTCCCAGAAACCGGCACAGCACGTAGGCCGTCACACCGGACAGAAACGAGCCGGCCGCACCGATCAATCCTCCCAGCAGCGGGCCATAGACGTACCCGAGCGCAGAAATGATCACTGTGCCGGGTAATGGCAGAAATAGATCCGCTATCAACAACATTATGCCTGCGACCCAGGCCCAGTGGCCATAGGAAGTGAGCCAGCTGACCGCGCCGGTTGTGCTAAATGTTGATTCGAGCGCATCGCCCCAGAGCGCAAACGGAATCAGAATCAGCGCGACAAGCATCAAAAAGAGCCACAACAGACGCATACACGGCCTCCGCATACGAAAAATGCTGGGTTTCTGCAAGAAATAATGCGTATCTGCCGGTCAATGACATGCTAAGATGCAGTATGACGACTACATGTGCCGCTGTCTAGCCCGGCTATTGTAGCGCCGATATGCTTCCCCCCACAATCCAGATTGTACCGCTAGCGGCTGCGGAGTTTCCGCTTCATCAAGCACGGCCGCTCTTGCCGTTGTGTAGCGCAGCTACCGATCGAATTGTTTCTGACGGATGGCCAGCCTTGTCGTCGAGGAGCATTCGTATGGGTAATCCGCTTCGCGGTGTTTTGAAGATCCTGAGTGCAGCTTGCTCGGCCTGATCGAGCTGTTTGATGCTTACTATTCTTCAGCTAAGCGAGGATTGAGCTATGAGCTATCTGAATTCCCTGCGCCTTCATTTCGCCGGTACGTTTCAAGCGTCGATTTCCACTGTCAACAACAATCCGCAAAATTTCGCGGCCGCACAGAGCGGCCAGCCGCTGGATTACCAGTGGAACGCAGGCGGCGATGCGGCCTGGCGGCTGATCGGCTGTCGGATCACGGCGGCCTGGATGGCTGACGGTGATCCATCTGCTCAAAACGATCCCATTTTGAGCTATGTGATCGCCGACTCGGATCGGCAAGTGACCGCCAAGCTGGTCGATCTCGATACCCAGCAGCAGCTAGTGTCGACAATCTGGGGCCTGGAAGTGCGCATCTGCGCCCCAGACGGCAGCACGCTCCTGCGTGGGAAATTCGTACCCGCTGCGTTTATCGACCTGTGGGATCGTGTTCCAAGCGGCGACGAAGACGAGGGCGATTTCACTCTGGGCGCCATGTATCAGTCAGTGTTGACCGACCTCGACTGGGGCGATACCAGCGCCTCACCTTTCCTGAGCCAGCTCCGCGCCTCGGCGCAAGACGGCCGGCTTTCGATCAAGTTTAACGTCGACGGCTATGACATGAGCCCGAACTCGCCCGATTTTACGCGCGGTCGCATCGTCGGTACTATCGGCCCGGCCAGCGCCGACGAGCCGGAGCATATGTTGCGCGGCCGCCAGCTGCTGGCTCCGGCGGGCGGGTGGAAGAACTGCTCGGCGGTCGTCGATGAGCAGGCCGGCAAAATCTTGCTGGATCTGGGCAACGTGCTGCCGACTACGGAATCTGGTGGTTTGATGCTCAACCTGGGAACGATTGCGCTGATCTGCCAGGTTCCCGGTGCCTCGCCGAATGATCCGCCGCAACAGCTTGAGCTGGGATCGATCGCCGAGTCGGTCTACACCGCTCCCGATTGGTACGCTACCACTGCGGGCGTCGTGCTGTTGCCGGCGGATCGACAGTTGACGAGCGACGAGCTGATCGCGCTGGCCGACAATCCGCTTTCGATCACGCTGACTCCCGCTGGCGGAACCCCGACCACAGTGCTGACCGAGCCGCCGCTGGGCCTGTATGTGCGCGCCGATCAGTTTGTGTTTCGGCTCAATCCTGGCGACAAGGCCGATGTGCGTCTGTATGCGACGCGGTATGGCCAGCCCTACGCCAAGGCGAACGTGATCGCGGACTACGAGAGGCTGCAAGCAGCGCCCGGTTTGCCGGTCGGTACACCTCGCGATGCGATCGATTTTCCCGCGCGAGTCAAGACTGACAATCACGGCATGGCGACGCTGCGCATCAAGGCCGGCGATCCGGGCAACCCGCGCGGCGCCATCGACGGACAGGTTTACGGGGTGCGGGTGAAGCTGGAAGAAACGAGCGCGCTGCCCGGCGGCTATCCGAGCAACCGGTGGGAATTCATCAGCCTGCTGGTCTGGGACGAGTTCCAGGCCGATGAGCCGCCGACGTGGTATGGCAGCCTTCAGCCGATCTTTCAGCAGTATGCCAGGCTGTATCCGGTGATGGATCATTTTCTGGATCTTGCCGACTACGACTCGGTGTGCGCCAACCGTGAGCTACTGCTGCTGGCGTACGGTCTCGACCAAAGCGATCCAAACGCAATGCCCGTCACGCGCGATCTTTCTTCCTCGCGGCGCAAGGCGATTCTGCGCTGGCTGAGCGAGCCCGGCGCCGATGGCAAGCCCCTGAAAGGTACGGCGCCCGCCGTCGATCATGCTCCGCTCAAGGTCACTCCAGTTCCCAAGCAGGACGCAGCCGCGCCGCGCGAGCTGGGCGGCAAAACCGACGCTATTAATCGCCAGTTTGGGCCGGGCCGTTCTCGGAGCTAATCGGCAGCGCGCCGTTACGAAAGGAGCTTCCGCGATGATTCGCATCAAACCAGAGCTGTTTCGAGTGCTGGAGGCAGGTAATAAGGACGTAGTGAAGCTCGCGCTCCAGCAGGCGATCGAGCTGGAGCACTCGACGATTCCGCCGTATTTGTACGCGCTCTACTCGCTGATCCCCGGCAAGAACGACTCGATCGCCGAGATTATCGAGTCGGTGGTGGTCGAGGAGATGCTGCACATGACCCTGGTCAGCAATATTCTCAACGCGCTCGGCGGCTCGCCGCAGATCGATTTGCCCGACTTTATCCCCAACTATCCCGGCCCGCTGCCCGGCTCTGTCGAAAGTCAGCTGGTGGTTGGTCTGGCGCCTTTCTCGATCGATCTGGTCCATGATGTGTTTATGACGATCGAGGAGCCCGAGAATCCAATACAGTTTCCGGTGCTGCTGGAGGCGACCGAGCCGCTGACGATCGGGCAGTTCTACCGCGAGATTCAGCAGAAGATTATTGGGCTTGGCGATGATGCCTTTTCTAAAAAGCCGCGCAATCAGATTGGCCCGGAGATCATGGATGAGTCGATTGTGGTAACCAATGTGGCAACGGCCTGTCAGGCGATCGACATGATCGTCGAGCAGGGCGAAGGTACGTCGACATCGCCGCTGGAAGAAGTAGGCGGCGGCTATGCGCACTATTACCGCTACGCCGAGATCTATCATGGCAAGCAGTTGATTCCGAACCCCGAGGCAGGACCCGACACGCCGACCGACCAGCAGTATCTCTACGGTGGTGCACCGGTGCCCTTTGATCAAACGGGTGTGTATGCCGCGCCCACCAACCCGAAGGCCGCGACGTATCCTGAGGGCAGTGCGTCGCGAATCGCCTGCGATACCTTTAACTACACCTATACCAGTTTGCTCAAGGTGCTGCACGCAATGTTCAACGGTCAGTCCGAGCTTTTCAATACTGCACTTGGCCTGATGATGTCGCTCAAGCAGCAGGCCAAAGATATGATGGCGGGAACGAATACCGGTGGAACGAGCACCGGTCCAAGCTTCGAGTATCAGCCGTTGAATCCGTAGTCTGTGCTCAGCAGCGCCGACCTGCACCTCGCCGGCGCTCGCCGCACTCTTACCACTGCGTGCTTAATTGCGCTTTCGCACACCGACGCTTATAGGCACCATCGACGAATGTCTTCTATTCGTGCGGGCCGAGATGCTGCTCAATCTCGGGCGGAAAGTTGCGCGCCGGATGATTGTCTTCAGCCGAGAAGGGCGGCAGGCTCGGATCGAGCTGACACGCACGCAGGTACTGGCGTTTGGTCACGCGCTGGCCGTGGACATAATATTGAGGATAGCCGCGCCGCAGCCTGCCATGCTGATTCCACTGGCGCAGAATTCCATGCGGCTTGCCGTCTGCGTAGTGCCCCTCTTCCCACACACTGCGCTGGTCGCCGCAAAGCCACCACTCAAAGCCGTGACGCCGGCCATCACGGCAGTAGCGCACCTCGCTCAATGCGGATTGCCCGCCGCCACCACACGCCGAGCGCCATAGATCGATGCCGGTGCCGTGCTCCATCGTGTAGCTGCCGAGATACATGCCATCGTGCGCCCACTGGTGGGCTGGGCCGTGCTCCTTGCCGTTTTCGTAGGGGATGGCCGACATCAATATGCCCGGCTCGTCCCAGTAGTAATAGACGCCGTGATATTTGCCGGAGCGCAGGGCTACGTCGCTAGAGGGCTCGCCGCTATCGAAGAATCGGCGCATTCCTACAAGTTGCCCGTCGAGCCAGTACTCAGCGCGCGCTTTGCTGCCGTCCTCGTGGGCTTCTACGATGCGCTCCTCGGCGCTGTCGGGAATCGAAGATCGATATTCTGGTGGTATTGTCATTAG
>DASWTQ010000565.1:0-37602 GCA_036402055.1 Herpetosiphonaceae bacterium | reverse complement strand
CGGTGGCGGCATACCGCGCGGCGCGCTGGTGTTTCTGGTCGGCTCTCCCGGCGCCGGAAAAACGATCCTCGCCAGCCAGATCCTGTTCGAGGCGGCGCGTGCAGGCTCTCGCGGGCTGATCTTCACTGCCTTTTCCGAAGGACCAGTCAAGCTGCTGGCACATCTGCGGACCTTAACGTTTTTCGATGAGGAGCTGATCGGGAGCCAGATTACGGTGCTATCGCTGCCGACAGTGATCGGCGATGATGTGACACGCGCTGCCTCGGCGATCGTCCATGAAATCCGCCAGAACGGCGCGCAGATGGTGCTCGTCGACGGCTTTCAAGGTGTCGCAGCCTTTTTGGAATCGCCCACGACGATTCGCCGGACCCTCGCCGATCTGGCGAATCTGCTCTCGTATCTGGATGTCGTGCTGCTGGTGACGCTGGAAGGCGCAGGACGTAGTGCAACCATAAGCAGCGAGCTGACGACAGCGGATACCATTCTCGGATTAGAGTATCGCGCGGAGCAGGGCCGGCATATCCGCTCTCTTGATGTGGTTAAGCAGCGCGGCACGGCGCATCTCGCCGGGCTACATCCGTATCAGGTCGGCGCTGATGGTGTGCGCATCTTTCCGCGCTTCGAATCGCTACCGCTGCCTGACAGTGTCGCTATTACTCGTGCTCCCGCGCCGTTTGGCTTACCTGAGCTGGATGCGCTGCTTCACGGTGGGCTGACGCGCGGCACGACCACTATTCTTGCCGGCGCGCCTGGTGTGGGCAAGACGACCTTGGGGCTATTCTGGGCGCTCGCAACGGCCAATCCCTCGGCCTCAACCCTGATGGTGAGCTTCGCCGAGCAGCCGGCTCAGCTACAGGAGAAGTCGACAGCTTTTCATCTCCAGCTTCAGGCGGCACAAACAGCCGGGGCGATCCAACTGCTGCGCCTGTCGCCGGTAGAGATTGTGCCCGATGTCGTCGCCAGTGCGATCCTGGCGGCGCTGCTGCCCACGACCACACGGCTGGTAGTAGATGATCTCGCTGGACTGCTTCATGCCCTGGGCGATCGCGGCGCAAGCTTTCTGAGCGCACTGGTCGCACAGTGTGACGCGCGCGGTATAACCAGCCTGTTTTTGTTGGAGATCGAGCCTCTGGCAGGTCTGAGACTCAGCCTGGCCAACACCGCGCTCTCGCTGATCAGCGATAACGTGATTATCCTGCAACATCTGCTCGCGCAGGGACGGCTGCACCGGGTGCTGGCGGTGCTCAAGATGCGCTATAACGACTACGATCCGACTATACGGGAAATGGTGTTAGATGCCCAGGGCGTGCGGGTGCTGACGCCCTCGCAGACCGCGCCGGGCGTGCTGGATGATGCAGCAGATTCAGGCGGAGGGTTTGCCCCTTCTGATGATGTTGATGGGATCTAAAGAGGAACGAATTTCTGCCATCGACAGGAAGATTGGGCCGCTACTGAGGCACGTTCACAATCCAGCTTGTCTCGCCGAATGGCTGTGACTGCAACGTGATCCGCAGCGTGATCGCGTTGGAGCGTACGGACTGCGGCACAATCACCACCGCGCTGCTTTTCTCGCCCGGCTTGACTTCGATCTGTCCGCGCGGCTCCGAGAGCTGCGGATCGATCATATACTGCATCTGGTTGTCGGTGATGGTGATATTGTCGGGTACCAGCGCCATGCGTACCGCGATCGGTCGCCGGTTTTCCACCACCCAGTTGAGCTTGATCTGCCCACTGTTGAAGTCAACCGTTTCCAGCGTCACGAGCACATCGGCGTTGTCCGCGTCGGTGCGCAGCCATTTTTGCTGGCGCAGATCCCAGCTGCGTCCAACCTGCTGGTGAACCTCGGCCACGCCGTTGCTGATATTCTCGCCGATGCCAAACTCGGGGATCGTTGGGATCGGCGCGACGGTGGGGGCGCTGCTGCGGCCGGGATCGGAGCCGATCAGCTGGGGCACATTCAGCATCAGCAGGAGCAGCGTAGCCACTACAAACACCGTGAGCGCGCGGCCCTGCCAGCTATTGAACTGCTCGATCGCGGCGCGCCACCACGAGAGGACGCCGGTCTCCGGCTGTGGCTGCGGCTCGGAAGCGGCCGGCTGCACGACGGGCGGCGTTAGCTCGGAGGGCGTCTGCGTCCAGTCGGGCATCACGCCCGCGATCAGATCGTTAAGCTCTTGCCACGGCTCGCAGTGGAGCAGCCTGGGAATCCGCAGCAGCTCCTCGTCGGTTAGCTCGATACCGCTGGAGCGCTCGGTCAGCAAAAAGGTCGGCAGCTCGTCCAGGCCCTTAGCCTGCACCTTCCAGTCGAGATCGATCTGCGAGCCTTCTTCGATCGTCGGCACGATCACGATCACACGCTTGGCCGCGCGAAAATCCACATCTTTGGCTTTTTGCGCCGAGACGATCTCGGTTTTATGGTCGTTGAGGAAATTCGTGAAGCTGTAGAAGTACGAGACGACCTGGTTGTACGGGTTTTTGCGGCCCGGGTTGAGCTGCTTGGTCGAGCCGTTCTTGCTGACGACTTTCCACGGCCCGTTGACCGAGCCGAAGACTTTTCCGTCGCAGTGCTTAAGCTCAAGGATGAAGATCGCGTCGGGCTTGAGAATAACGAGATCGATCGTACGGCCACCAACGCTGAAGTTGGCGACCATTACGTATAGACCTTCTAGGCGGTCAAGTCCATTGGCAAGCGCGATAATCGCCTTGCGCTCGTTTGGGTTGTCCGGCTTTTCGCCGATCCAGACCTGGACTGCCACGACGTTACTCCCAAGACGTGTTGCTGGAGCGAGAGTAGATCCCTCAACTCATGGTACTCCATTTACGGAGCCGTGCTGAGGTCTCCCGGCAGGCTCCTACTCAACCCGTTAGTACTGCTCAAGCTCGTTACTTGCGCCGGCCTCCGCTGCGGGCGCGACCACCTTTTTTCGTGGTGTAGGTAGTGGCCGCCTCTGTGGTGCCGGCTCCGTCGCCGTTGGCGCGCCGGCTGGGCCGCTCGTTCACACTTTCGAGCAGCGCAGTCGTATCTTCCAGCGCCAGCGTGCGCCGGAACTCGACAACCTGGTCGCGAAGCAGCGCCGCTTTCTCGAACTCAAGGTTCTTAGCAGCATCTTTCATCTGCTTCTCAAGCTCCTTGATCATCTTGAGCAGCTCATCTTTGGGAATGGCGACCTCGCCGCCGCTCCCAACCATGTAGGGGGCTTGCTCCTCCGCTACCTGCTTGATCTGGTTGGTCAGATCACGGATCTGCTTAACAATACCACGCGGCTCGATGTTGTGCTGCAGATTGTGTGTCATTTGGATGTCACGGCGGCGCTGCGTTTCTTTGATCGCGGCGTCCATCGATCGCGTCATGTTATCGGCGTACATAATCACGGTGCCGTCGACATGCCGGGCGGCGCGGCCCACCGTCTGGATCAGCGACGACGTCGAGCGCAGGTAGCCTTCTTTATCGGCGTCGAGGATCGCCACCAGCGAGACCTCGGGCAGGTCCAGACCTTCGCGCAGCAGGTTGATGCCGACCACGACATCGTACACGCCCAAGCGCAGGTCGCGCAGAATCTCGACGCGCTCGATTGTGTCGATGTCGGCGTGGAGATACTGTGTGCGAATGCCCATCTCTTTTAGATAGTCTGACAGATCTTCGGCCATGCGCTTGGTCAGCGTGGTCACCAGCACACGCTGGCTGTTATCGACGCGCCGCCGGATCTCGCCCAGCAGATCGTCGATCTGGCCGCGTGTGGGCCGAACCTGAATCACCGGATCGAGCAGGCCGGTCGGGCGGATGATCTGCTCCACAATCTGCTCGGAGTGCTCATACTCGTATGGTCCCGGCGTCGCGGAAACATAGACGATCTGGTGAACGTGCTGCTCCCACTCCTCGAACTTGAGCGGCCGGTTGTCGAGCGCGCTGGGCAGTCGAAAGCCAAAGTCGACCAGCGTCTGCTTGCGGCTGCGGTCGCCGTTGAACATACCGCGAACCTGCGGCACCGAGATATGCGACTCGTCGACGAAGAGCAGGAAGTCGTCGGGGAAGTAGTCGAGCAGCGTCCAGGGCGTCTGCCCCTCCTGGCGCCGGTCCATGTGCCGGCTGTAGTTCTCGATACCGGAGCAGTAGCCCATCTCGGCCATCATCTCCAGATCGTACATGGTGCGCTGCTTCAGCCGCTGGGCCTCAAGCTGCTTGCCGTCGGCGTCCAGCTCCTTGAGCCGCTGGTCAAGCTCTGCCTGAATGTCGCTGATCGCCAGCTGCATCTTCTCGCCGGTGGTGATAAAGTGCTTGGCCGGGAAGATGTCGATCGCTTTCTTCTCGGTCAGCAGCTCGCCGGTCAGCGGATCGACCTCGACCATGCGCTCGATCTCGTCGCCCCAGAACTCGACGCGGTAAGCGGTCTCGGCGTTGGCGGGGAAGATCTCCAGCGTATCGCCGCGCACGCGGAAGGTGCCGCGATGGAAGTCGATGTCGTTGCGCTCGAACTGAAGGTCGATCAGCTGGCGCAGCACTTTGTCACGGTTGCGAATCTCCCCGGTGCGCAGTTGCAGCGCGACCATGCCGTAGTCCTGCGGCGAGCCCAGGCCGTAGATCGCGGAGACCGAGGCGACGATCAGCACGTCTTTGCGCGAGAGCAGCGCCTGCGTGGCCTCGTGGCGCAGCCGGTCGATCTCTTCGTTGATCTGCGCTTCTTTTTCGATGTACAGGTCTTTTGATGGAACGTAGGCCTCGGGCGTGTACATGTCGTAGTACGAGACGAAGTAACACACCGCGTTGTCAGGGAAGAACTCTTTGAACTCGGCATAGAGCTGCGCGGCCAGCGTTTTGTTGTGCGCCATCACCAGCGTCGGCCGCTGCACCTGCTCGACGATCCAGGCCATGACCGCTGTCTTGCCGGTGCCGGTCGCACCCAGCAGCGTTTGATGCTTCAAGCCCTGGTTGAGACCGTCAACCAGCTGCTGAATCGCCTGTGGCTGATCGCCTGTCGGCTGATATGGGGCGTTAACCCGAAACGGCGGCATGTTGCTTCTTCCTTCTAGTTGATGCAAGATCCAGACGTGAAGGCTGCGGATCTTGGCAGTCGCGCGAGAATCAGGAGTACGTGGGGGCGTCCCGAATTCCAGTGGCACGTGGCACATCAAAAGACTTTACACTTACGTATATTATACCTCAGTTTCGGCCCTCCGCCTAGCACGACGGCGAGTCGTATTGGCTCGTTTGTGCTGATGCGCGGCTGACAAAAACACAACAGGGGTTGGGTACGCTACCCAACCCCTGCCACGTCGCTGTGGTGCTCGGTTTAGACCAGCGCGACCTCGGTCTCGCGATCGAAGACGTGCATGTTGCCCAGATCCAGCGCCAGGCGAACCCCGCCGCCCGGCTCGGCGGTGGTGCGTGGATCGAGCCGGCCGACGAACTCTTTGTTTCCGACGTCGATGTAGGCGTAGACTTCCGCGCCCATGTGCTCGACGACCGAAACATTCGCGTCGACATGCGCGACCGCCTCGGTTCCCGGCGGCACATAGTTGGCGTCGTGAACATCTTCGGGCCGGATGCCGAAGTAGACCGGACGATCGATGTACTTGCCCAGGTTTTCGGTCTTGCTGGACGGAACCGGCACCTGGAAGACGCCGGTATCGACAGCCAGGCCGTTCTGGCTACGTTTCAGGGTGGCCTCGAAGAAGTTCATCGCCGGAGAGCCGATGAAGCCCGCGACGAACATGTTGGCCGGACGTGTGTAGAGCACCTGCGGCGCGTCGAGCTGCTGCAAGATGCCGTCACGCATCACCGCGATACGCGTGCCCATCGTCATAGCCTCGACCTGGTCGTGGGTCACGTAGATGAAGGTGGTCTTGAGGCGCTGGTGGAGCTTGGAGATCTCGGCGCGCGTCTGCACGCGCAGCTTGGCGTCCAGGTTCGAGAGCGGCTCGTCCATCAAGAAGACGGCGGGATCGCGCACGATCGCGCGGCCGAGCGCGACGCGCTGGCGCTGGCCGCCGGAGAGCGCCTTGGGCTTGCGATCCAGCAGATGCGCGATGCCCAGCAGCTCGCCGGCCTCTTTCACGCGCTTGTCGATCTCGCTCTTGGGCGTTTTGCGCAGCTTGAGGCCGAAGGCCATGTTGTCATAGACCGACATGTGCGGATACAGCGCGTAGCTCTGGAAGACCATTGCGATGTCGCGATCTTTCGGCGCAACGTCGTTGACCACGCGATCGCCGATGTAGATGCGACCGGTCGAGATTTCTTCCAGACCGGCCAGACAGCGCAGCGCGGTCGACTTGCCGCAGCCCGAAGGACCGACCAGCACCAGAAATTCCTGGTCGGGAATGTCGATGTTGAGATCCTTCAGAACATGCACGTTGCCGAAATACTTGTCAACATGGTCGAACTTGATACCAGCCATGATTCCAGCTCCTTCGCTTCGGTCACGATACCGTCAATGGTCGATCACTCGCCACACGAACGCCGAACGATCAATTGTGGCGACAAAACAGTCTGCGAGCTAGCATGCTTCACGATCAGGTCGATCAATCCCTCGGCCAGCGCCTTGCCCCAGGCATGAAGCGGCTGGCGGATGGCCGTCAGCGGCGGCGCGGTATGCGCGGCGGCCGGCGTGTCTTCAAAGCTGATCAGCGCGATGTCCTGGCCCACGCTGCGACGCTGATCATGGATCGCATGGAGCGCGCCGAACGCCAGCGCCGACGTGCCCGCGATGATCGCGGTCGGCGGCTCGGGCAGCGCCAGCAGCTCCTCGGTCGCGGCGTAGCCCTCGGCCTCGCTTCGCCCGCCCTCGACGATCAGCAGCGGATCGAACTCCAAGCCGCTCTCCGCCAGCGCCTCGCGATACCCGGCATCTTGATCGACGGCCAGCGTCTGCTCCAGCGGCGGTTGCAGCAGCCCGATCCGCTCGTGGCCGCGCACAATCAGATGCGCCATCGCTTCCAGCATGCCCGCCTGCCCATCGATCGCGACGAACGGGCTGCTGTCGCTGGGCCGTCCCGCGCAGATGTAGGGAATCTGCTCGTCGCGTGCCACCTCGATACGCGGATCGTCGATCGTGGTATCCAGGATGATCACGCCATCCACGCGACCCGAGCGAAAAAGCTGGCTGTACATGCCTTCCTCGGGCTGATCGGCGGTGCTGGGTGCGAGCAAAATATGATAGCCCCGCCCGGCGGCTCCGTCTGTCAGCCCCGCCAGCAGCTCCCCAAACGAGGGCTCGGCGACGCGCTTGGTGGTCGCGGGCAACACCAGGCCCAGCGTCATGCTGCGCTGAGATTGCAGCGCCCGGCCACGGTATGACGGACGATAGTTGAGCGCGCTGGCGGCTTCCAGAACCGCGCGCCGCTTGCCAGGCGAGACCGAGCCGGTGCCGTTGAGCACATACGACACGGTTGCGATCGAGACCTGGGCGCGTTCGGCTACTTCTTTAATCGTCGTCATAACCACTAGTGAAACGTTTAAGTACTGGTAGGACTATAGCAGACTCTCCTATTGGCGTCAAGACCTTTTTCGTTCGAAAGTCCGATGACAGCATTCGCCTTAGGTAAGGTGGCGGGTAAGGTGAAGCTGCTATAGTACAACCATAGCGATTGAGTACTTCTCAATCACAGCAGCGGCCAAGTGTAACGTGACGATGTCTCACCCCTCAACGCTACGTTTCACCTTAGCCCACATGTCCACAATCTGCCTGGAGCATTGCCCGGCAGCCGATCGACAGATGTAGCGGTGCCTCACCCCTCAGCGCTACGTTTCGTCTGATTTGCCGACAGAGCAGTGCCTGAAGGATCAGAAGGTGGTCAGCTAAACGTGTCGCCCGAACACCCCTCAGCGCTACGTCTTACCTGAACCATCCAGTCGGCGCCTCACCCCCCAGCGTTTGGTCGATGCAAAGAACCTGTGGTGTTAAGCCACAGGTTCAGCATTTAATCAGCCGGATTCAGCGGCCGGATCTAATCAAGACTGTACTCGGCGCGCTCGGGCAGGCCCTGACGCTGGCGGATGGCGTTGTCGGCGAAAAGCAGCTGCTGGTGGTTGCCGATGTCGAGCCAGTCGCCCGTGAAGCTGTAGCCATACACCGGCACGCGCTTATGCAGCCAGGCGATGTAGTTGCCCGGCTGATCCGGCGAGTTGCCCTCGGCCAGATATTCTTCGATCAGCGGCACATGATCGCGGTGATAGAGGTAGGTCGCGATGCCGACCAGATTCGTGGTGGGATTCTGCGGCTTTTCCACGAACGACGTCACGCGATCGTTCTCGTCCAGCTCCACGATGCTGTACTGCTTGACCAGCTCCATGTCGGGACACTGGTAGAGCGCGATGCAGCTGCCGTCGCCTTTGCCGCGCCAGAACGCGACATAATCCGCCAGACTGAAGTCAAAAAGGTTATCGCCCGCGATGATCAGCAGGTCGTCGCCCTGAATGCCCGCGCGCTGCACTGTGAACCGAATATCGCCGATCGCGCCCAGCCGATCTTCGTTGCTCAGCGTGCCGTCGTCGTGAACCTGGATCGGCAGCGATCCGGTGTGAGCGCCGGCCCAATCGCTGAAGCTCTGCGCGAACTTATGGTTGGTCACCACATGCACCGCATCGACCTCGCTCACCTCGGCGATCTTATCATAGATGTAGTCGATCATCGGTCGCCCACCGACCGGCAGCAGGGGCTTGGCGATCGTTTCGGTGAGCGGACGTAAGCGGGTGGCATACCCGGCGGCTAAGATAATAGCCTTCACTCAATCCTCCTTGGCTGTTTGTTTGATTGTGACTGCTCATCATTCTATCCTACTTCGTGCAGTGCTCGCACAGCTGCGGCGTGATGGACAGGTAGATGGGCGACTTCCTTCAACTCGCGTGCCATGCGAAGAACAAAGAACAAAGGAACAAAAGAACACAGGAACAAACGAGAACGGAGAACCTAGAACCTAGAACCCAGAGTCGAAGGGGAACAACGGAACACAGGAACAAACGAGAACGGAGAATCTAGAACCTAGAACCCAGAACCGAGGATCGAGAACCGAAGATAAACGTTTTACAATAATAACAGATGAATTTCCCGTAGGGGCTTGATTTATCACGCTCTGAACGCAATCAACAGTACATGTTTTGGTGGTTTTGCTAACCATTATCGTCTTTTCTTTCCCCCTTCTCCTGTCGCAACGGGAGAAGGGGGCAGGGGGATGAGGGCCTATTCACCATGTAAAAACCCAAGGAAGTCATCGACTCCCCTGGGCCGTGTGTGTTTGAGGTAGGTGTCTATTGAGGCAGAGCAATTGATGTTATGCGGTCGAGTAGCCGCTTACACTCGTGTTCGCCATTGTCTGGATGAAGTGCCGGCAACAAGATCGGGCTTATTGGCAACCGGGATCAAGCCGGTGCTGATCGCCCGAAAGATGTCGCTCTCGGTGATGATGCCGACCAGATGGTCACGCTCGACCACCGGCAGGCCACTGATCTTGTGCTCAAGCATCTGCTGCGCGGCCTCAGCTACCGAAGCGTCGGCGCTGATCGTGATCACGTTGTCGCGCATGACCTCAGCGGCCGTGACCTGCTCGATGAGATAGGACAGCTCATAGACGCTGAGTGTGGTCGCGTCGGACGGCAGCGCGCTGCGGATGTCGCCAAAGGTGATCATTCCGACCAGCCGGTTACCGTCTACGACCGGCAGGCGGCGAATGTGCCGCTCACGCATCAGGGTGTTGAGCTGTGGCAGCGGTGTGCTGAGCGAAGCTGTGATCACAGTGCTGCTCATCACATCACGAACAAAAATCGTTCGCATGATAGCCTCCTGGCAGGAGCTATTCTTCGATAATCAGCGCGTTGACCATGCCGAACATGCCGTGCTCGGACTCGGCGTGCGATAGAATATGGCAGTGGAATGCCCAGACGCCTGGATTATCACAGTCGACGATCACATCCCAGCGCTCACCCGGCGCGACATTCAGCGTATCGCACTCCCACGGCTGCTGGTTGTAGCCGTCTTTGGCGACGACCAGATACGACAGGCCGTGCAGGTGCATCGGGTGGATCAGCATGCCTTCGTTCATGAAGCGAATGCGAATCTTTTCGCCAAGCTTGGCCGTCAGCGGCTGCGTTGCCGGAAAGCCCTTGCCGTTCCAGGTGTAGCCGTGCGCCGTGTCGTTGAGGATCACCGTGTAGTCGTGCTCAACCTTGACCTCTTTCGAGGTATCCTGCGGATCGACGATGAACGCGCCCAGCAATCCCAGGCTGACCTGTTTGGTCGAGTTGTGGTGCGAGTGGTACATGTGCGAGCCGGCGTTGGGCACCGTAAACTCATAGGTGAAGCTCTCGCCCGGGCGAATCGGCGGCTGGGTGATGAAGGGTACGCCGTCCATCTTGTTCGGCATCTTGACGCCGTGGAAGTGAACCGCTGTGCTCTCGTCCAGCTCGTTCTTGACGATGATGCGCACGGTATCGCCCTGCGTGACGCGAATCTCGGGACCGGGAAGCTGCCCGTTGTAGGTCCAGGCTTCCAGCGGCTTGCCCGGCGTAACTTCCCACATCACTTTCTTGCAGGTCAGCTCAAAGACCTTGACATTGCCGTCCATGCGCGGCTCAAGCCGCTGCCCGCCCAGGCCCTCGGTCCTGGCCGGAAACGATTTGATCCCGGCCTCGTGCATCCGATCCATTTCTTCCCAGGCGTTCCCGGCGGCGGCAGTCGCTGTCGTCATCGCGCTGTGATCCATGGCCGCGCTGGCTGCCGGTGATGCGCTCGTCTGTGCGGCGGTGGTAGCCGGAGCCTGATTGCCACAGGCGGCCAGCACGGTCGCGGCGGCGGGCAGCGTCAGGCCAATACCCAGAGTTTTCAGAATATCGCGGCGGCTGCGGGGCGTGCTAACTTTCTCGACGATTGTATCTGTCAGATTGTGAGAGGTCATTTCGTTGCTCCTAAAGCGTTGTGCTAACTGATAGGGATTGTAAAAGTTTGCACAGGCGGCAACGAGGATGTTTATTTACCGTGGGTTGTGAGTTCGCAACCGGGGAAGAACAGCGGAACAAAGAACCCGAACCTCGGCCGGCTGCACCCAGAGGGTACCCGTCGGTTGCGAGAGGCGAGGGGGAAGGTTGGTACTGCTTTGTTCTTTGTTTGTTGGTTCTTGGTTCTTGGTTCTTGGTTCTCGTTTGTTCCTTAGTTCCTTGTTCCCTTTTTCCTTTGTTCTTTTGTTCCTTGTTTTCGCGGACCACGCCCAGCGTAGCGCACTCGATCGCGAAATGCTATACTTATAGAGTATGAATTCCTCTGAACGTAATCAATTATTGCAACTGCCACTCAGCGATGTACCGTTTGTGCTCTTCGATGTAGAAAGCACGGGCCTTGAACCCCAAAACGGCGACCGGGTGTGTGAAATTGCGCTGATCCACTGGCAGGGCGGTGTACAGCGTGACGCCTATCAAACGCTGATTAATCCGGGCCGTCCCATTAGCCCAGATGCCTTCGCCGTCAACAAGATCCCCGCGAGTCTTCTGGCGCAGTCGCCCTCGTTTGCGGCTGTGAGCGAAACGCTGCTCGGTCATCTGGAGGGCAAAGTGCTGGTCGCGCACAACGCGCCCTTCGACTTTTCGTTTCTCAACGTCGAGCTGCTGCGCCTTGAAAAATCGCCGCTCAACAATCCGCTTGTGGATACGCTTCAACTGGCGCGCACATTTTTGAACCACGAGCGCTACAACCTGGCGGCGCTTTCACGTGCGCTGGGCGTCGAAAGCCCGTCGCACCGGGCCATGAGCGATGTGGTAGCGCTTAAAGCGTTGTTCGTGCATCTGCTGGAGCGTCTGCGGATGCTCGGCGTTTCCACGCTTGACGATCTGCTGCGCGCTCAGCGTGGCCTGCTGCCGGGCTCGCCTGAGCCGAGCGCGCCACCCGCGCTGCTGACGGCGCTGCGCGAAGGCCGCAAGCTGCATATCACCTATCACACCGGCGGCGGCGACCCGGTTCCACGCGAAATTTTGCCTCTGGAGCTTCAGATGATCGGCGGGACTCACCGGCTGATCGCCTTCTGCTATCTGCGCAATGCCCAGCGCACCTTCTATCTGGATCGCATCGGCAAGCTGGATCTGGTCGATGAGTAAGCGCTAGTACGCGCCCAGCTCATGCAGCCGATCGTCGTCGATGCCGAAATAGTGGGCGATCTCGTGGAGCACTGTGCGGCGAATCTGGGCGCGCAGCCGCTCCGGCTGGGGAAAGTCGCGCAGCAGCGGCTCGCGAAAAATCGTGATCGTGTCGGGTGCGACCAGGCTGTAGCTATGGGTGCGCGCCGGCAGCGGCACGCCCTGGTACAGGCCGTAGAGCGTTTGCCAGGGCTTGAGCCCCACTGCGCGCCGGTGCTCAGGCCGCGCGCGCGCTTCGATCAAGACCTCGACATTCTCAAATGCCTCGGCGAACTCCGGCGGCAGATTGTCCAGCACCTCGACCACGACCTGCTCAAACGTTTCCTCGTCCATCAATGTGTTCCTTGGCTAAGGGCTACAGCGTGCAGTGTACGTCGATCTATGGAGAAGAACAAGAGAACGAACGAGAACCAAGAACCAAGAACCTAGAACCAGGGACGAGAACAAAGAACAAAGGCAAGTACCTCTCCTCCCCTTCTCCTGTCGCGGGTACCCTCTGGGTGGAGGCGGATGCCCGCCGAGGTTCGGGGCAAGGGGCCGGGGGATGAGGGCCTGCTTCTCCCCGCCTTGCGTGTGGCCCTAATCGTCTGTACACTCTGCGCATATGCAAGAGATGGTCAAAGTTGCCACCCGCGATCAGATTCAGCCGGGCCGGCTGTTCTACGCCGATGTCGACGGCCTGCCGATCGGGCTGGCCAACGTGGACGGAACGATCTATGCGTTCAGCGACTCCTGCCGTCATGCGGGCGGTTCGCTCTCCTCAGGTGTGCTCCGCGACGACGTTGTTACCTGTCCGCTGCATGGCTGGGCCTACAATGTGCGCACCGGCAAATCGGTGATCCCGCCGATCGGGCTGCGGATCGCGATCTACGAGGTGCGCATTGAGGGCGATGATGTGCTGGTGGCGATCGAGTGGTGAGCGCTGCCCAGCCGGTTAGCCGCCGAAGATTGTTAGATCTGGCCGGGCAGCATGAGAAAATATTCAGCTATGCCGTTCGCTCCAGCACAATCACCGGGATCGTTCGGGACGTGTTGCGCTGATAGTCGGCAAATCCCGGCATAACTGCTGCCATCTGCTCGAACAACCGCGTGCGCTCCGGCTCTTCCGCCGCTATCGCGCGCGCTGGAAAATGCTCGTTCCCTACTTCAACTGTCACCGCTGGATTGGCCAGAATGTTGTGGTACCAGTCGGGATTCGTCGGTGCGCCGCCTTTGGACGCGATGATGATCAAGCGCTCGCCGTCTTGTGTGTATGCCAGCGGATTGATCCGCTCCACGCCGCTCTTTGCTCCCGTGGTGTGCAGCAGCAGCAGTGGCGTGCCCTCAAATCGCCCGCTAACTTTGCCATTGTTCGCGCGAAACTCGTTGATAATGGCCGTGTTCCATGCATTGAAGTCGCTCATGCCGATCTCCCTTAGCCTCATGATAGATTGTACTTACTTTATCATAGCAGCTATCGAAATAAATGCAAGTGTGCGAGATCACAGGTGTTGATTCATCTGCACCTAACTGCTAGGCTGGCGCGGGCTCTACAGGTTTGTCGAGCTGCGTAAGA
The DNA here is from genome assembly GCA_036402055.1 of Herpetosiphonaceae bacterium. Lineage (GTDB taxonomy): Bacteria > Chloroflexota > Chloroflexia > Chloroflexales > Kallotenuaceae > LB3-1. Next base: position 23,935 of record DASWTQ010000565.1, on the reverse strand, counting down.
TACCAGTCGGCGAGACGCGCTCCGGCCCGCCAGGCGCAGGGAAGCGTGAGGAGCAGAGGAATGCCCACAAAGAAGAGATCTGAATCCTGACGCGGGATACGACCAAGTACGAGCGGAACAAGCAGGATACACAGCAGGGTTATGAGCACACTTGTCAGACGAACGCTCCAACAATACTCATGCGGGTCGTGCATGGGCGTGTAGTGCGCGATCGTCAGCAATCCCACGGCAAGGCCGCTGCTCATGCCCAGCGCCAGACCGGCCAGGTCACCAGTGATTCCGCCGACGACGAGACCAATCAAGCTGCCATACAGCCCGAATATGACAGCAAGCTCAAGGATTCTCGGCGTTTCAGCCTGCACGAGCATTGGAGCGACGAACACCAGGGGGAGCAGCATTCCGTACCCGGCACCGAGCGCGGCGCCGGTTAAGCATCCAACCGCCATGGCTCGGGACGTAATCCGTTTAACAATACGACGTGCGATCATAAACGTACAGCTCCGGTGAGTAGTCGAGAGTCGATTGTTAGTATGGCTGTACGTTACATGGTTTAGCGCAAGATAGCTATCGAGTAGCTGCCTGAAGCGATCGTCAGGATCTCAGGGGAGAAGATCCAGAGCTTGCATACAAAAGTGCTAGCAGGGAGCATACGTGCAAGAATGTAGCTTGAGTCTGAATCAAGCCTGACCACCGACAGCGCCGGGCGGCATTTTGCTTGCTAAAGCTTGGGCGATCGTGTTGAGATCGCCGCACATGTTGAAGCTTGTCATAAGGGAGAAGACGCGAACGTATGCTGCTGCAAGTTGTGACGGCCTGCTATGTTGCCCTGCGTGTGCTGCTGACGATCGGCCTGTTTCGCCGCCAGCCGCGCTCATCCGCTCAGCCGCGCGTCTCGGTGATTGTCGCGGCGCGTGACGAGGCGGAGGCTCTCCCTCGTCTGCTGGACGCGCTGCTTGGCCAGAACTACCCCGACTACGAGGTGATCATCGTCGACGATCGCTCGACCGACGCGACGCCCGAGATTTTGCGCCGGTACCAGCAGCAAGATCCACGTCTCAAGATCCTCACGCTTACCGAGGTGCCCGAGGAGCGCACGCCCAAGATCCATGGATTGACGCAGGGCATCGCTCAGGCGCGGGGCGAGCTACTGCTGCTGACGGACGCGGACTGCCGCATGCCGCCGACGTGGATCAGCGGTATGGCGGCATGCTTCACGGCGGATGTCGGCGCCGTGTTGGGCTATGTCGAGCTATACGCCGCCAACGGCAGGCTGATGGAAAACTTGCAAGCGCTGGATTATTTCTCGATGATGGCGACCCTGGCCGGCGCGACCAATCTGGAGCGTCCTGTGGGCGCGGCCGGAGCAAATCTAGCCTATCGTCGCGCGGCCTATGAGGAGGCGGGCGGCTTCGAGGCGATGCCGCCGGGCGCGGTTGCCGACGACATGGTGCTGCTTCAGCATGTGCTGGACCGAACCGATTGGCGCGTGGTGTTTTGCGACGATCCAGGCGCGTTCGTCTCCACGCCCGCCGAGCCGACGCTGCGCCAGGCGCTGAATCAACGCGTGCGCTGGATGGCGGGCGGTCAGGAGGTGCTGTGGCATAATCCCGCGCTGCTGGCTACCGGCACGATCATCGGCACGCTCAACGGGCTGCTGCTGTCGTTTCCGCTGCTGCTGGGGAAGCGCAGCCTGCGCCGGGCGCTGCTTCAGCTGATCGCAGGCCGAACGATCGCGGATCTGCTGCATCTGAGCGTGGCGGCTACGCTCTTTCAGCGTCGGGATCTGCTGCGCCATCTGCCGCTGTGGATGCTGCTGCAAATGCCGTACACCATGTTTCTGCCGCTCTACAGCGCGTTCAGCAAGTGGTCCTGGAAATAGAAAGAATAGCGAAACAAAGAACAAAGAACAGAGCTATAGCACTGGCGCGCTGCCTTTGTGCGTGTTTGTTCCTTTGTTCTTTGTTCTGGATTAGTAACCTGAGTTGCGCGCCATCTCGGCCATCGCTCGCTGCTGCTCCTCTGAGTACGGGCCGTGCTGCTGGTAGCGCTCGTCCAGCGTGTGCAGCGCGCAGTTGAGCTGTGGCTGAACCTCGTTGCCCAGCAGCATCTGCCGCGCATCCGCCGCCGAGATAATCTCGCGATCGACGGTTTTGTTGCGAAACGCCTCCATAATCTCCGGGTAGGCGTCACGGACTTTGAGCTGGGCGATCGCGCCGACCAGATAGCCCTTCGCGGTCGGGTTGGTCTCGCCGCCGAAGCGCTGGCGTAGCTCATCCACGATCTGATCCCGCAGCTCCGGCGTGGTCACAGCCATGTAGCTCAGCGCAGCATAGCCTGCGCCGCGCTGGCGGGGCGGCGCGTCCATGTCGTCGGCGATGCGCAGAAGCGCGGGCATGGCTGCGGCTCCAAAGCGCGCCACGATCTGCGGCGCCTCCTGCGCCCAGAGAAACGCGCCCTGCGTCTGCTGATCCTCGACTGTGAGCGGCAGCCGGCGTAGGATGGTTTCGGCGGCCTCGCCGGCCTGGAACTCGCCCAGCAGCCGTAGCGCGTGAACCGGCGCGAGGCTGGCGGGCTCGGCCTCGAACAACGAGCCGGTATCCAGCGCCAGCGCCAGCAGCGGCTCGATCGCCTCGTCGCCACGCTCCAGAATCGCGGCGATCATCCGATCGCTGGGCTTGAGTCCGGCCTTGCGGAGCTGCTGAACCAGATCTGTGGTCGAAAGATTATGCTGCATCACAATGCTCCTTCTATTCTGTGATATGCCACAACGGGCGAAAGCTCCGGCGATGGAGCGTTGTCGCGCCATGCTCGGCGATCGCCTGGGCGTGAACTGCTGTGCCGTAGCCTTTATGCGCGCCGAACTGAAACGCCGGATACAGACGGTCGAAGTGTGTCATCAGCCGGTCACGGGCGGTCTTGGCGATCACTGAGGCGGCGGCGATGCTGAGGCTGGCGCTATCGCCGCGAATGATCGCCCGCTGCGGCAGCGGACAGCGCGGCAGAGTCAGCGCGTCGATCAGCAGTGCGTCCGGCATCAGCGGTAGATGCAGGATCGCCGTCTCCATTGCCAGCCGGGTCGCCTCGACGATGCCGAACGCGTCGATCAAATACGCCGGCACAACGCCGATGCCCACACCCAGCACATGCTGGTAGATCGTCTGCTCAAGCGTCGCGCGCTGCGCCGGCCGCAGCTGTTTCGAGTCGTTGACTCCGTCCAGCAGCTCCGGTCGATCGAGCACGGTTGGTCCCAGCACCACGGCGGCCGCGACAACCGGCCCGGCCCAGCAGCCGCGTCCGGCCTCGTCAATACCAGCGATCGCGCGATAGCCCTGGGCGCGAAGGCTATATTCTTCTTCGACTGTCGGCATCATCTCGTATTGTACCGTTGATGAGAGAGAACAGCGAAACAAAGAACAGAGACAAGTTTGTTTTGTGTTGAGCGAGGCCCGCACCCCCGCCCTTCGGGCTCCCCTCTCCCATTGCGATAGGAGAGGGGATTTTCGGTACTGCTTTGTTCCTTTGTTTGCTTGTTCGTTTGTTCTTTATTCGCGCTTGATCCCGCGCAGAATCTGCACGCGGCTCGCTCCCACGTCCACCCAGCTCTCGACGACCTCAAAGCCCGCCGCCTCCAGCAACCCAGGTCGCGGATCTTTAGCTCGTACCTGCTGCGTTACCACGTAGGCGGCCTCGACGGCGGCGCTGTAAGCATCTCGGCGCGTGAAGTAGGCCGAGTCGATCAGCACGATCTGGCCGCCCGGCCGCAGCACGCGCCAGGCCTCGGCAAAGGTCGCCGGATCGAGAATATACTCGGCGGGAAAGGTCGCGACCAGATCGCTGAATGTGCCGCCGGCAAAGGGCAGGTGCTGAGCGTAGGCGTGCAGTAGCCGCGCCGCGCCGCCCGCGTGCTCGATCTTGCGCCGCGCCAGTCGCAGCATGTACGGCGAAGCGTCCAGCCCGATCGACGGGATGCCGCCGTGATGCATCGCCCGCTGGAGATAGCCGGTGCCGCTCCCCAGCTCAAGCACGCGCTCACCCTGAAGCTGGGGCACGGCGGCCTCGATCCAGCGCGACCACAGGCCACGCGACACGATCGCCGCCACCAGATCGTAGGTCCAGGCGAACTCGCGGTAGAAGCGGGCGAAGGCCCAGCGCAGCAGCTTTGAGTAGAGTCTTCTCAACATAAACAAAAGAACCTAGAACCAAAAACCTAGAACCGGGCGATACCGCAGCTCTAGGTTCTGAGTTCTAGGTTCTTGGTTCTCTCGCGAACTAGTAGCGGCGCTCTTTGATACGCGCTGCCTTGCCCGACAGATGACGCAGATAGTAAAGCTTGGCGCGGCGCACTTTACCACGGCGCACAACCTTGAAGGCTTCCAGGCGCGGGGAGTGGATCGGGAACGTACGCTCCACGCCGATGCCGTGCGCACCGATGCGGCGGATCGTGAAGTTCTCGTTGATGCCACCGGCGCGGCGGCGGATCACCACACCCTCGAAGTCCTGCAAGCGCTCGCGGTCACCTTCGACGACCTTCACGCTGACGCGAACGGTGTCGCCCGGCCCGAACTCAGGAATGTCGGTACGCAGCTGATCTTTAACAATTTCGTCGAGCAGATTGGACATGGAATCGGTCCTTTGTGCCTCGCCACGCATCGAGACCTAAACACATTAATCAAAAATTCAGTAGCTTGATCGCGGCCTGCGCCTCCCTGGCGCATAAGGTGCGTGGCCCTCAGGTCAAAAAGAACGTAGAGGCTGAAAACCTCTACGCAAACCGCTCCGGCGATCGGCGGCGATTATAGCATAGACTCGCGCCCGGCGCAATCTTGTGGAGCCGCGCGATCGGCTCACACTGCGCAGTGTGAGGCGCTGAAGCGGGTGAGCGCATGTGAAGCGTAGGCTACTTATTTGGGCTAAACGCGGTATAATACACTATCCAGGCACGTAGTGCCGTCGTCAAAAAGCATGCTTGCCGCGACGAATGGTGTCGCGGCTGTATTATAGATAGTGACGGAAGACACATCGGTCCTAGACGTTTGTAGCAAAAGAGCCTAGACATTTAGAAGATCCATTCTAGCTACGGCTAGGGTATGCTGATACCATACGGGACGATCACCCGGAAAGAGGCTAACGATTCATGAGTGAGCAAACAATGCACGACGAGCAGCCAGTTGAAGAGCGCACCACCGAAGAGCGTGTGCTGCCGCTCGTCGTGTTGGGCGAAATGGTTATTATGCCGCGTATTCCCGTGCCGCTTCAGGTAGGCAAAGGCAAGTCCTACCGCGCGATGGAGCGGGCGATGGAAGGCGATCGTGAAGTGCTGCTCATCTTTGTTTCGGAATCAGAGATTGAGGGCTATAAGGGCAGCGAGCCTCAGCAGTTGCCGCAGGTTGGCGTTATTGCGAAGCTGGAAGAGTTTTTGAAGCTGCCCGACGATACGGTGCGCATTATTTTGGAAGGTATGGAGCGCGCCGAGATTAGCGAGTGCATTCAAAGTGAGCCGTTCTATATGGTCCGCTGCACGCCGCGACCGGACACCGAGGTCGAGGGGCCAACCATCGACGCGCTGGTCTCCGAGGTCAAGTCGCAGGTCGAGGAGATCATCAGCTTCATGCCTGAGGTCTCGCAGGAGGCTGTGGCCTTTGTGCAGCGTATCGACCATCCCGGCCACCTGGCGGATATTGTCGCCTACGGCCCGGCCTTCGATTTCGAAGACCGTCTGGAGCTGCTGAATATGCTCGATCCAGCCGAGCGCCTGCAGAAGGTCCAGATGGAGCTTTCGCAGCAGCTTGAGCTGTTGCGGCTGCGCGCTAAGATCCAGAGCGACACCAAGGACGCGCTCGATCAGTCGCAGAAAGAATATTTCCTGCGCGAGCAGATGAAGGCCATACGGCGCGAGCTGGGCGAGGACGATCTCGACGAAGATCCGATCGACGAGCTGAAGCGCAAGATTGCCGAGCTGAACGCGCCCGACTACGTGAAAGAGGCGGCGACCCACGAGCTGAAGCGGCTGATCCAGCAGGGTCTAAGCTCGCCTGAGGCCGGCGTGATTCGCACCTACATCGACTGGATCTTGTCGCTGCCGTGGGCCAAGGAAGAGCAGCAGCCGATCTCGCTGAGCGAGGCCAAGAACGTGCTCGACGAGGACCACTACGGCCTGGAGAAGGTCAAAGAGCGTTTGCTGGAATACCTGGCCGTGCGCAAGCTGGCCGGCACCAAGATGCGCTCGCCGATCCTGTGTCTGGTGGGACCGCCAGGCGTGGGCAAGACCAGCCTCGGCAAGTCGATCGCGCGATCGCTGGGCCGCTCGTTCGTGCGAGCCTCGCTGGGTGGCGTGCGCGACGAGGCCGAGATTCGCGGCCATCGCCGCACCTACATCGGCGCGATGCCCGGCCGGATCGTGCAGAGCATCAAGACCGCCAAGAGCAACCAGCCGGTCTTTATCCTTGACGAGATCGACAAGCTGGGCGCGGACTATCGCGGTGATCCGACCTCGGCGCTGCTTGAGGTGCTGGACCCCGAGCAAAACTCGACGTTCAGCGATCACTACCTGGAGATCCCGTTCGATCTGTCGCAGGTGATCTTTATCGCCACGGCCAACCAGCTCGATCCGATCCCTGGGCCGCTGCGCGATCGTATGGAGATCATCGAGCTTGGCGGCTACACCGAGGACGAGAAGCTGGAGATCGCCAAGGGCTTCCTGGTGCCGAAGCAGCGCGAGTTCCACGGCCTGCAACCTGAGCAGATGACCGTGACCGAGGCCGCGCTCTTCAAGATCATTCGCGAGTACACCCGCGAGGCCGGCGTGCGTAACCTTGAGCGCGAGATCGCGGCGCTGTGCCGCAAGGTCGCGCGCAAAGTTGCCGACGCCACCGACAAGGTCGAGGCCGTGATCGACGCCGGCGATGTGGCTGAGTACCTCGGCCCGGAGAAGTTCAGCTTCGGCCTGGCCGAGCAGCAGGACGAGATCGGCGTGGCGACGGGCGTGGCCTGGACGCCAACCGGCGGCGATATTCTCTCGTTCGAGGTGCTGCCGCTGCGCGGTAAAGGCGAGCTGCGGCTGACCGGACAGCTCGGCGATGTCATGAAGGAGTCGGCGCAGGCGGCGATGTCGTACGCGCGCTTCCGGGCCGACGAGCTGGGCATTCCACAGACCTACTTCGACGAGCACGCGATCCATATTCACGTGCCCGAGGGTGCAGTGCCGAAGGACGGCCCGTCCGCCGGCATCACGCTGACCACGGCGCTCGTCTCGGCGATGACCGGCATTCCCGTGCGGCGCGATGTGGCTATGACCGGCGAGATCACGCTGCGGGGCAAGGTGCTGCCGATCGGCGGCTTGAAGGAAAAGACGATGGCCGCGCATCGCGCCGGAATCAAGACCTTCATCCTGCCGAAGGAGAACGTCAAGGACATTGTGGAGCTGCCGCAGAAGGTCCGCGACGAGCTTCAGCTGATCCCGGTCGAGACGATGGACGAGGTGCTCAAGATTGCGCTGGCGAAAGCGCTGGCAGGCACTGAGCACAAGCAGCCGCTGGCGCCCAAGAGTGCCAAGAGCAGCAAGCGGGCGACGCCGCCATCGGCGTAAGCTTCTCAGTAAGCGAGAAAGGGCAGATCCCACGATCTGCCCTTTTTTGTTTGCCCGCGAGGCGATTACCACATCGGTCACTTCTCACGCGCTAATCACTGGTCTGTCACGTACGCAGGTGTACCATGCATGAAGAATTTCTTATGCTTCCAATGCAGGTAGTGATTATATCCAAGGAGGATTGATCGATGCGTCCGGTCCATATCATCCTGCTGCTGTTCCTCTGTTTCCTCACGGCGTGTGGCACCCCTGATTCTAGTGATCAAGCTAGTGTTTCTGGCCTCGCTTCCCCTGAGGCGCCACTTCCTACTGATGTTGAGACACCGGAGCCCTCACCTACAGTTACGCCGGCTCCGGTCACGCCTGAAGCTGTTGCTACACAGATCGCCGATCAGTACACCGATCCCTGGGCCTACTGTGCAGCAGTCGAAAACATCGATGCGCCGGACGATCGCTACACTGGCGATCGCATTCCCGAGGCGATCGTTCTGGGCTTTCATCAGGCATCAGGCTCGCCGGGAGAGCCAGCAGAGTGGCTGCCGCGCACAATGTTCTGGCGCTGTATGGACGGCAATGTGTATGCGTGTAGCGTCGGGGCTAATCTTCCCTGTGACGAAAAGGCGAATACGAGTCAAGAGCCAACCGAGGCAGGCAAGGAATACTGTAGGAACAATCCAAACGGACCAGGTGTGAGGGATAAGACTACGATCTACACCTGGATGTGTGTTGATGGTGTGCCGAAACGAGGCGAGCAGTGGACGGAAGCTGACGCGGCGGGCTTCCTGACCAAAATCTGGTATGAGCTTAAGCGCCCCTGAACCGCTCGTAAGTTTCTCTCGGCGCGCAAGGACAGGTTTCGCAGCCTGTCCTTTTTTGTTTGCCCGCACTCTGCGCGGTGCATAACTTGCTACACCCTGATCCAGCGGGTACGTGACCGGCGAAGGAGGCCACGGTGAGCAAGAAAGATCGCGTATTCAACGGCTCAGCCACGACGAATGGCGCTGCCGCAAAATCAGACGGAACCAACAATCGCGGCGACCTGAAAGCAACCGCTCACATGGCCGATGTTACGGTTCCCGAGCAGTCCTCCGCGCAGAAGCCGCCCGCGCCTGACTACCCGCGCTATCGCATCGATCCGGGCGAGCAGCTCAAGCTTGCTCAGCAGACGCCTGTCAAAGCTCTGCGCCTGGTCGAAATCGATCCCGACGAGTCGGAGCATTACCAGAGCAAGAAGGATGTCCGAGATGAGCTGGCGCGGCAGCGTGAGCGCATCGCCGAGCTACAGGCGCGGCTGTATGCCGAGCGCAAGCAAAGTCTGCTGATTGTGCTTCAGGCGATGGACACCGGCGGCAAGGATGGGACGATCCGGGGCGTTTTTCAGGGCGTCAATCCGCAGGGCTGCCAGGTCTGGTCGTTTAAGGCGCCCAGCACCGAGGAGCTAGAGCACGATTTCCTGTGGCGCTATCACCAGAAGACACCGCCGCGCGGCATGATCACGATCTTCAACCGCTCGCACTACGAAGACGTGCTGATCGTGCGTGTGAAGCAGATGATCGAGGAAGACGTGTGGCGGCACCGGTATGCGATGATCAACGAGTTCGAGCACATGCTGACGCTCAACAACACCGTCGTGCTCAAGTTTTTTCTGTACATCTCCAAAGACGAGCAGAAGCGGCGCCTGGAAAGCCGGCTGCAAGATCCGACCAAGCACTGGAAATTCTCCAGCAACGACATCAAAGAGCGCGCCTACTGGGATCAGTATATGCTGGCGTTTGAGGACGCGATCAACCAGTGCTCGACCGAGTACGCGCCGTGGTACGTCGTGCCGGCCAACAAAAAGTGGTATCGCAACCTTGTCATCGCGCGCACCATCGCCGATACGCTGGACGCGATGAATCCGCAGTTTCCACCAGGAGAGGCCGGGCTTGACCAGATCGTGATTCCCGATTGAGCCTATTGAATCTTCCCTGGAATAACGGCAAAAAACGCTGACCAGCGCTTGCGAAAGCACGGGCTTTATGGTACATTAAGCGCGGTCAATTATGACCCCGTAGCTCAGTGGATTAGAGCGTTTCCCTGCGGAGGAAAAGGTCGCGCGTTCGAGTCGCGCCGGGGTCGCCAGAGACGCACGCGGAGGGATGTCAGAGTGGTCGAATGTGCCGCCCTCGAAATGCGGTAGGCGATGAGCCTCGGGGGTTCGAATCCCCCTCCCTCCTCCACACGCAGCAGCCTCGGTTATGCCGGGGCTGTTGTTTTTATTCTCCGCTTAAGCTGCTCTTCAACTTCGCTTAACGCCGGCTCGCTATACTCTCCGCCATAGAGAAGGGAGAGCAGCAATGGAAGCAGCGCAGCAGAATCTCCGCCTGTCCCAGCTTCAAGCCTGGATCGAGGCGGGCGGTCAGATCGAGGAGCCGGTGTTGCAGCGCAGCGCCTTCTACAGCGCCCGAGGCCGAGTCTGCATGTTCGAGGTCGTGGTCAATCATGGCGGCGTACGCCGGGTGATCGCCCTCGCCGAAGATCCCGATGTGTATTCTTTTCTCCACCAGCAGCGACTCAGCATCCTCGACATGTCGTAAAAAAGGGCCGACGCACGCAGCGTCAGCCCTTCTGCTTGTACATAATTGACGAAGCTTACATATCGGTGCCGCCAAAGCCGCCACCACGATTGCCGCCCTGGTTACCGCCGAGTCCACCCAACGCGCCGCCCAATCCACCGAGCGCCCCGCCGAGTCCGCTCTGGCCGCCGCCGCTCATCATGCGCCGGACTGCCATCGCGGCGATGCCGGCCATCGCGGCCTTCGCCAGCGGATTGCCCAGCATACTCGACATGCCGCCGCCGACCGACTGCTGCTGCCCGCCAGTCATCAGCTGGCTGAACAGGCCGGGCTGCTGCTGATGCATGTTGCTGGTAACCTGCGCGAGATAAGCCGGATCTTGCATGCGATCATCGATGCCGTCGCCGTTGAGATCGGGAATGTTATAGCCCTGCTGTCGGGATTGCTGCTGCATATACCGGCCGAACTGCTGCCGCTCCTGCGGCGACATCCGCGAGAACGCATCCTGCGCCGACTGCTGATACAGATCGGGCGGAAGATGGGGCGTGATCTGCTGATAGTGCTGCATCGCCTCCTGATCCGAGATGCCGTCGTAGGGCGAGCCTTGATCGTAGCGATTTGCGAAATCCTGGAACTGCTGCCGCTGCTGCCCGCCGCCGAGCAAGTTTTGAAGCAAATCCATCTTCTCCTCCTCCATAGCCACTAATCAGACCGCAAAGCTTTGCACAATGCGTGCCAGTCCTACGGCATGTCGTAGCGCGGAAAGATGAATTGTGCGGCAGCCTACCCGAAGCGGCCGGTGATGTAGTCCTCGGTGCGGCGATCACGAGGCATGGTAAAGATCTGGGAGGCCCGGCCGGCCTCGATGCACTCGCCCATCAAAAAGAAGGCCGCGTCGTCGGCGATGCGCCCGGCCTGCTGCACGTTATGCGGCGCGATCACAATCGTGTACTGCTGCTTCAGCTCCATCAGCGCCTCCTCGATCTTGGCCGTCGAGATCGGATCAAGCGCGGCGGTCGGCTCGTCCAGCAAGATCACCTCAGGCTCCAAAGCCAGCACCCTGGCGATCGAGATGCGCTGCTGCTGCCCGCCCGAGAGCGCCTGCGCCGGCGTGTCCAGCCGATCCCGGACCTCATCCCACAGCGCCGCCGAATGGAGCGCGCTCTGTACCAGATCCTGAAGCTGCGACCGTGAGCGCACGCCGCGCATACGCGGCCCGTAGGCCACGTTGTCGAAGATCGTCATCGGCAGCGCGACCGGCAGCGCAAAGACCATCCCGACTCGCCGGCGCAGCGTCGCAACATCCTGGCCGGGCGCGAAAATATCCTGCCCGTCGAGCAGAATGCGACCGCTGTGCGTGCCGGGCTCGCCGATCTCGGTCAGGCGATTCATGGAGCGCAGCAGCGTGGTCTTGCCGCCGCGCGCCGGGCCAAAGATCGCCAGGATCGTGTTGGGCTGCACCTGAAGCGAGATGCTGTTGAGCGCGACCTCGTCGCCGTACCTGTACGTAAACTGATCGATTTCGATCTTGGGAGTCATAACGTTGTTGATCTGCCTTTTCAGCAATGAACGTATTGATGCAGGGGGAGCGTATTGCGATCGGCCCCTACACGTCAATCATTCTCCTGATCGCTGTAGATAGCTGGCTTTCCCGGCTTGACGGCGCTAGCGACGGACCGCCCGCGAAACACTGCGCGTGATCAGCGCGTTAGCCAGCACGTTGATCACCAGAATGCTGATGATCAGCACGGCTCCGGTGGCGTAGGCTTTTTGTAGCGAAATGCCCTCGACCGCCAGAATATAAAAGTGTACGGCCATCGTGCGGGTTGGCGAAAGGATCGAGGTGGGAATGTTGAGCGCGGTTCCCGCCGTGAAGATCACCGCCGCCGTCTCGCCGACCGCGCGCCCGAAGCTCAGGATGATGCCGGTGATAATGCCCGGCAGCGCGTTGGGCAGCACAACAGTGCGCACCATCTGCCAGCGCGACGCTCCCAGCCCGTAGCTCACCTCGCGATACGACACCGGCACCGCGCGGATCGCTTCCTCGGTGGTGCGAATGATCGTCGGCAGCACCATCAGCGCCAGCGTCAGCCCGCCCGCCAGCAGCGACCAACTCATGTGCAGCCGCGTGACAAAGAAGATAAAGCCGAAAAGCCCGAAGATGATCGACGGTACGCCGGCCAGCGAGTCGGTGCCGAAGCGCATGATCGTCGTCAGCGGGCTGGGCCGTGTGTACTCCGTCAAAAAGACCGCCGCGCCCACGCCGAGCGGCACCGCCAGCACCAGCGAGACCGCGCCCAGCGCCAGCGTCCCAACGATCGTCGGGAAGATGCCGCCCTCGCGGCCTTGCTCAAGCGGTCGTCCGGTCAGAAATTCAAGATTTACATACGGCAAGCCCTGCGCCAGAATATAGACGATAATGATCGCCAGGATCACGATCGTCAGGCTGGCGGCGAACCACAGGCCGGCAAAGGCGACGAGCTGCGAATGTTGGCGTTTCAAGTATTCCTCCGTCGCCATGCGGCGCGTCCATTGGCAACTGCCGGACGAAACGCGGAGAGCCGCTGCCAGAAGGTGACGCGGCCGGTGAAAATATTCGCCAGAATGTTCAGGATCATAATCAGCACAAACAGCACAACGCCGGTCGCGAAGAGCGCGTCACGATGATCGCCGCTGGCATAGGCCAGCTCAAGGCCGATGTTGCTCGTCAAGGTTGTAGCCGAGTCGAGCGGCGAGCGCGGCACTTGCAGGGCATTGCCGAGCATCATGATCACGGCCATTGTCTCGCCGAGCGCGCGGCCCATGCCCAGAATCACGCTGGCCACGATGCCGGAGCGCGCGGCCGGCACCAGCACGCGCCAGATCGTCTGCCAGCGGGTCGCTCCTACCGCCAGCGAGCCATCGCGATACGAGCGCGGCACGGCGCGCAGCGCGTCCTCGGAGATGCTGATAATGCTGGGCAGGATCATGATCCCCAGAATCAGCGCGGCGGTCAGGACGCTGAGGCCCGGACCGCCGAAGGTGGCGCGAATCACCGGCGCGAGGATCGTCAGGCCGATAAAACCGTAGATCACCGAGGGAATGCCGGCCAGCAGCTGGATTACGGGCCGGATCAGCATCGCCAGACGCGGAGGCGCGATCTCGGCTGAGAAGATCGCGACCGCCAGCCCGAGCGGCACGCCGACCACGATCGCGCCGAGCGTGACCCAGATCGAGCCCAGAATCATCGCGGCGATGCCGAAGCTCTGGGGATCGCCGCTGGGATTCCACAGACTACTTTCGAGAAAATTACCCAGCCCAACCTTGAAGATCAGCGGCAGACCAGCCTGGAAGATAAAGAATGTGATGATCGCCAGCGACGCGATCGATACCAGCGCGCACAGGAACAGGAGAAAGCTGATCAGGCGTTCTTTCATTCAGCATCAGCTCCTTGGATGAGACCGGCCTGGACAAGCTCTTGCTGGCCCTCAGGCGATAACACATAGCTCAAAAAATCCTGGGCCAGCGGCGAGAGCGCGGCGTCCTTGCGCTGCACGAACAAAAATGGACGCACGAGCTTGTACTGGCCCGACATCACCGCATCCGTCGACGCTTGCACATGATCCACCGCGACCGTCTTGACCGTCTCGTTGACGATGCCCAGCGAGATATAGCCGATCGAGTCGGGATCGCCCGCGATGATCTGGCGAACCGCTCCATTCGAGCCCTGGCGCAGCGCGCTCTGCGAGGGCAGCTCTTTATCCATCACTAGCTCTTCGAACGCGCCGTAGGTTCCCGAGCCGGCCTCGCGCGTCACAATATCGATCGGCGCGTCGTGACCGCCGACTTCGCGCCAGTTGCCGATCTGGCCGGTGAAAATCTGGCGCACCTGCTCGGTTGTAAGATCGCCGACCTGATTGCTGGGATGCACGATGATCGCCAGCGCGTCACGAGCGATCTCATGGGCTTGCAGCTGCGCCTCTTCGTCGGGCTCCAGATGCCGCGACGACATGCCGATCTCGACGGTGCCTTCCTCCGCCGCTTGAATCCCGGCGCTCGATCCCAGCGCCTGAATGTTCACCTTCGATCCCGGGTGATGCTCCTCGTAGCGCTCGGCGAGCTGCTCGGCGAATGGCCCGACCGATGTCGAGCCGGTGAGTGTCAGCTGCTGATCGGTGGCCTGTGCCGTCTGGCCGCAGGCTGTGAGCACGCCGATCAGCAATATCGAAATCCATAAAATGTGGATACGCATGTCCTTGCTTTCGTGAGAAACAGCATTGGGAAGTATATCACAGCTCTTAATTGCCCCTTAACATTAGCAAGAGTTGGACAACCAAGGCCAACATTTTATCCAAAGCTAACCTGAAGATAATCTGGTCTTGATGTCGGTGTGGCATCATGCTGGTCAAGGGCAAACGGGCATGAATACACGGGCTGCTAGCCGAGCTAGTGGCCTGTGTATGTTAACGTTGGCCGGCGTCGAGACGTAACGCTCTGTGTCAAAAGCGCTGGATCAGCTTAGCCGAAATTTAACAAATCCATAACGGCAGGTTCACAGAGCTATGGAAGAATGCAGCTAAGGGCAAACGGGGGCACGATGAGCGGGTGACCAATCGGTCGCTCGCTCATCACTTTTAACGGCCGAGCCGCCAACGTTTTGCCGGAGAAGACAGCGATCGGAAGGAGCACGCGCATGATTGTGCAGGAGCGGAACGGGAGACTCAGAACCCTGCGTCGATCCGGCTGGCTCTGGAAATGGGCGCGGAGAATGGTTCGCCGGCCTTTGTTAAGACTTAACGAAGCCTTAACGAAACTATAAACCTGGCATAACTCGCACCCGTTACAGTTCTCACAATCGAGCTCTATGAGAACTCGTGTACAGAACAGTTAGGAAGGATATTAGACCTTATGGCTAAAGCGTTTCGCGCGCTCATCGTAGCGATCATGATGATGAGCATTCTGGCAGCCTGTGGCAGCGCTACAACCGGAACCGACTCCTCGCCCGCCGCATCATCTGCGGCCTCTCCCGCAGCATCAGCGTCAGTCGCCGCCTCGGCATCGCCCGAAGCTTCTGCGAGCATGGAAGCCTCAGCCTCGCCGGAAGCCTCGGCAAGCGCAGAAGCCTCAGCTTCTCCCGCCGCTTCGATGGAGGCGACCAGCGCCGCGACGAGCGAGACGGCAGCGGCCGGTGGCGCGATGGTCGAGCTTCCCGAAGTCGATCCTGCCGCCGTCACGGGTGATGTTGTCACCTCGGGCAGCTCGACGGTCTTTCCGCTGAGCCAGCGTCTGGCCGAGCGGTTCAAAGAAGAAGGCTACGCGGGCACCGTCTCGGTCGACGAGGTTGGCACCGGCGCAGGCTTCCAGCGCTTCTGTGAGGCCGGCGAGACCGACATTGCCAACGCCAGCCGCCCGATCAAGGACGAAGAAAAGGCCAAGTGTGAGGCGATCAACCGCAACCCGATCGAGTTTCGCGTCGGCACCGATGCGCTGGCGATCGTGGTCAGCAGCGAGAACGACTTCCTGACCGAGCTGACGCTGGAGCAGCTGGGCAAGATCTACACCGGCGAGTTCAAGCAGTGGTCGGATGTCGATGCGAGCTACCCGGCTGAGCCGATCCAGCTCTACAGCCCCGGCACCGACAGCGGCACCTACGACTACTTCGTCGAGGTCGTGCTTGAGGACGACGAGGCCAAGGTTACGGCCTTTCAGGGTCAGAACCCGACCCAGAGCGAGAACGACAACGTGCTGGTGCAGGGCGTCGAGAGCAGCCCCAACGCGATCGGCTACTTCGGCTACGCCTACTACCTTGAGAACAAGGACCGGCTGAAGATTCTCTCGATCGACGGTGTCGAGCCGACCGAGGAGACCGCCGAGAACGGCGAGTATCCGCTGTCGCGCCCGCTCTTCATCTACTCGACCGCCGAGATCATCAAGGAGAAGCCGCAGGTCGGCGCGTTCATCAACTTCTACCTGACGACGGTGGACGACGAGATCGTCGATGTCGGCTACTTCCCGGCCAGCGAGGAAGCGCTCAACGGAGCCAAGCAGGCGTTCCTTGATGCGACCAAGTAAGACCCAATCGGCCGAATGACGGAACGAGGATGCGAAATCTACTTCGCATCCTCGCAGCCTTGTTTAGGAATATGCTGACGCTCACAGAAGGAGAGCCAGGGTATGGAACAACGTTTAGATATCGCCGGGCAGCGTGCAGGCGTAGCGACGCGACAACGAGATATTGCAAGTCAGCTGAAAAAGCGCAGCCGGATTGGCGAAACTATTATTCAGGGCCTGCTCTTTCTGTGTGGCATGGTTTCGATTTTGACGACGATCGGGATTGTGGTTGTGCTGGCCAACGAGGCGCTGCTCTTTTTTGCTGATGAGCGCGTTACGATCACTGATTTTTTGACTAAAACAACCTGGCAACCTCAGATCGGCCAATTCGGCATCCTGCCGCTGGTCAACGCGACGCTGATGACCTCGGTGATCGCGATGCTGGTGGCGCTGCCGATTGGCCTTAGCGCCGCGATCTATCTGAGCGAGTATGCGACACCTCGGATGCGCGGCATTCTCAAACCGATTCTGGAAGTGCTGGCCGGCGTGCCGACTGTGGTCTACGGCTTCTTCGCGCTGACCTTTATGACGCCGATCCTTCAGCGCATTTTTGGTCGCGGCACTGTGGACTTTCAAAACGTCGCCTCGGCGGGCATCGTGATGGGCATCATGATCATTCCGATCATCAGCTCGATGAGCGAGGACGCGCTGAGCGCGGTGCCGCGCTCGCTGCGTGAGGCCGCGTACGGCCTAGGCGCGACCCGGCTGGAGGTCGCCACGCGGGTTGTGCTGCCGGCGGCGCTCTCGGGCATCGTGGCGGCGTTTATCGTCGGCATCTCGCGCGCGATCGGCGAGACGATGATCGTGGCAGTCGCGGCGGGCGGACGGCCGTTCTTCACTTTCAACCCGTTCAAAGCCGCCGAGACCATGACCGGCCATATCGCGCGCATCAGCGGCGGCGACATCAGCTACGGCTCGATCGACTACACCAGCGTGTACGCGATCGGCCTGACGCTCTTTGTGATGACGCTGGCGCTCAACATTCTCAGCCAGCGCATCGTGCGGCGCTTCCGTGAGGTGTACGAATGAAAAAGAACAAGAGAACCAAAGAACAAAAGAACAAAGAACAAAGAACAGAGAACAAAACGCTGACATCAAAATTCCTTTGTTCCCTTGTTCCCTTGTTCCTTTGTTTGCCGGCACGGCAGATGGTGAGGGCCTAATGATCGAACAAACTAAAACTCAGCCCAAGGCGCAGGCTCTACTGCCCCAGGGCGATGCGCTGACGCGCAATATCGCGGCTCGGCGTCGCAGCGGCACCGTCTGGCGCGGCCTGCTGCTCATGTCGCTGGTGGTGGCGCTGGTCGCGCTGGCGCTGCTGCTCTACAACATCGTGGATCGTGCCTTTGGCTACGTGGCGCTTGAGTATCGCCAGCAGCCGGCCGCGCTGCTGAGCAACCGTCCGCTGGAAGAGGTCACGCAGCAGGAGCTGGTCACGATCCTCCAGGAGAATGTTTCGGCCGGTCGCTTCCGCACGCTGAACCGCGAAAATCCGATGGAGAGCCGCACCAAGGACGAGGTCTACACGCTGGTGCTGGAAGAGGTCGCGCGACAGCGTGTGGTGCACAGCTGGACGCTGACCGACTCGCTGCTGCGGCGTGCGCTGGTTGACCAGGAGATGCGCGAGGATTATCCCGACGCGACGCTGGAGTTTCGCTCGTGGCTGAGCTGGGCCTTTTTGAACACGCCGATGTCGAGCCGTCCCGATTTCGCGGGCGTGCGCACGGCGATCATGGGCTCGCTCTGGATGATCGGCCTGACGATCCTGGTGGCGTTTCCGCTCGGCGTGGGCGCGGCGATCTATCTTGAGGAGTACGCGGGCCGCAACCGGCTGAATCGCATCATCCAGACCAATATCAATAACCTGGCGGGCGTGCCATCGATCATCTATGGCATGCTCGGCCTATCGATCTTTGTGCGCGCGCTGAATCTGATCACCAGCGGCCGCTTCGTCGGCCTCAACAACGACAACGGGCGCACGATCCTGGCGGCCGCGCTCACCATGGCGCTGCTGATCCTGCCGCTGATCATCATCAACGCCCAGGAGGCGATCCGCGCGGTGCCCAACTCGCTGCGGCAGGCCAGCCTGGCGCTCGGCGCGACCAAGTGGCAGACGATCTGGCATCATGTGCTGCCGGTGGCGTTTCCCGGCATTCTGACCGGCAACATCCTGGCGATGTCGCGCGCGATCGGCGAGACTGCGCCGCTGATCGTGGTCGGCGCCTCGACCTACATCGTGACCGATCCTGACGGGCCGTTTGCGCGCTTCACGGCCTTGCCGATCCTGATCTACAACTGGACCTCACAGCCGCAAGAAGAGTTTCGTAGGATCGCGGCCGCAGCAATTATGGTGCTGCTGGTGCTGCTGCTTTCGATGAACTCGGTGGCGATTGTTCTGCGAAATCGCTTTCGGAGGAGCTTATAACCTATGACCCAAACTGCTGTTCAAAACGGAACCTGCGCCATCGAATCGCGGGACATGAGCATATTTTATTCGAACTTTCGCGCCGTCAAAGGCGTAAGCTTGCAGATCCGACCGCAGCGGATCACGGCGCTGATCGGTCCTTCCGGCTGCGGCAAGAGCACGGTACTGCGCTCGTTCAATCGCATGAACGATCTGGTGCCGGGCGCGCGCGTGGAGGGCGAGGTGCTCTTTCACGGCCGCAATCTGTACGATACCTCGGTGGATGTCGTCGAGGTGCGGCGCTACATCGGCATGGTGTTTCAAAAGCCGAATCCGTTTCCCAAGTCGATCTACGACAACATCGCGTTTGGCCCGCGCATCAACGGCTGGCGCGGCTCGACCTCGGCGATGGACGAGCATGTCGAAAACTGTCTGCGCCGGGCAGCTCTGTGGGACGAGGTCAAAGACAAGCTGAAGCAGTCGGCGCTGTCGCTCTCGGGCGGCCAGCAGCAGCGGCTCTGCATCGCCCGCGCCCTGGCGATCGAGCCCGAGATTATCTTGATGGACGAGCCCTGCTCGGCGCTCGATCCGATCTCGACGCTCAAGATCGAGGAGCTGATGTTCGAGCTGCGGCGACAGTACACGATCGTGATTGTGACGCACAACATGCAGCAGGCGGCGCGCGCCTCGGACCACACCGCGTTCTTTATGATCGACAACGATCGCGCCGGCATGCTGATCGAGTTTGGCGATACCAATCAGGTGTTTACCAAGCCCAAAGACAAGCGCACCGAGGAATATATTACCGGGCGCTTCGGGTAGGCGGCGCTGTGGAGTATCGAAAGCTCCTTCTTGCGACTCGTCCCAAATCATGGCACACTACGATCATGGTTCCTTCCCGTGCGGATGATTTGGAGTAATCTATGCCACAGGCTTCATACGTTCAAGTTTCGCCATCAGTTCAGCCCACGGCTGATCTGCCGGTAAAAATTGACGTTCAACATCTCAACTTTTACTACGGCTCGAAACAGGCGCTCTTTGATTGCTCGCTGCCGATTCGAGAGCGCTCGATCACGGCGCTGATCGGGCCGTCGGGCTGTGGCAAGTCAACTTTTTTGCGCTGCCTCAATCGCATGAACGATACGATCGCCGGCACGCGCACCGAGGGCCAGATTCTGCTGGACGGCACGAACATTCTCAGCCCCGAGGTCGATGTGGTCTCGCTGCGCCGTCTGGTGGGCATGGTGTTTCAAAAGCCGAATCCGTTTCCCAAGTCGATCTACGAAAATGTCGCCTTTGGCCCGCGCGTGCTGAGCATGAAAGTCGACATGAACGAGGTTGTCGAGCGCTCGCTGCGCCGGGCGGCTTTGTGGGACGAGGTCAAAGACAAGCTGAAGCAGTCGGCGCTGTCGCTCTCGGGTGGCCAGCAGCAGCGGCTCTGCATCGCCCGCGCGATCGCTGTCGAGCCCGGCGTGGTGCTGCTTGACGAGCCGGCCTCAGCGCTCGATCCGATCGCTACGCTCAAGATCGAAGAGCTGCTGATGGAGCTGAAGCGCGACTATACGATCGTGCTGGTGACGCATAACATGCAGCAGGCGGCGCGCGCCTCGGATCGCACGGTCTTTTTCTTGATGGGCGAGATCATCGAGGACGCCACCACCGACGATATGTTTAACCGGCCGCGCGACAAGCGGACCGAGGACTATATCACGGGTCGTTTCGGCTAGAAGTAGTGTTATGAGACCACGCGCTCACTACATCCACGAGCTAGGCGAGGTTCAACGTGCGCTGCTTCAGCTCGGCGAGGCGGTGCAGCGCGCGATCGCGCACGCCATGGGCGCGCTGCACCGCAACGATGTCGCGTCGGCGCGGCGCATCATTCGCGAGGACGACGAGATCGACGAGCGACGGGCCAACGTCGAGGAGCAGGTGCTGCATCTGATCGCCGGCCAGCAGCCGTTCGCCACCGATCTACGCTTCCTGCTGGCGGCGCTGCGCATCGCCGACGACCTGGAGCGCATCGGCGACTACGCCGAGGGCATTGCCGCGCTGGTTGTGCGCAGCGCCGACGAGCCGCAGATCGCGCCGCCAGCCAATCTCAAGCTGCTGACCGAGCAGGTCCAGCGCATGTTGCAGCTTAGCGTCGCCGCGTTCGTGGATCGTGATGCCAGCGCTGCCGCCCGCCTTGAGTGCGACGACGATCGCGTCGACGAGCTGAATCGCGAGATCCAGGCGGCGATGCTTCAGCATATTCAGTCCGCGCCGCACGAGGCCACGCGCGCCCTGCATCTGCTGTTTGTGGCGCATAACCTTGAGCGCATCGCCGATCGTGCGGTGAACATCGCCGAGCGTACCGCGTTCATCGTCACCGGCACGCAGCCGAAGCTGGACGCGGCGAGCTAGAGCTGCCCTCACCCCCGGCACTGCGCGCAAACAAAGGAACAAGGAAACAAAAGAACAAAAAGAATCCTGATGGTTTGATCGTTTGTTCCTGCGTCAGGCCCTCTCCCCCTCTCCCCCTCTCCCATTGCGACAGGCGAGGGGGAAGAGCAGGCCCTCACCCCCGGCTCACTGCGTTCGCCACCCCGCTCTCCCGCTGCGGCAGGCGAGGGGGAAAGAGTAATTCCTGATTCTTACCTGTTTCTCCTCGTGCTTCTCGGTTCTTCGTTTTGTGTTCTTCGTTCTTTTTCTGTTCTTTGTTCTCTGTTCTTTGTTCTCCGTTCGGTTCTAGATAGGTTCTAGGTTCTTGGTTCTCCGTTCGTCTCCGTTCCTTGGCATCCTGGTTGCTGCTGGTAGCTCAAGCGAAGCAAAGGAGAGTTTGTATGCCGCAGCATCCGGGACATCAGAAAGAGGACGAGCTAGGCTGGCACATGACCGGCTCGGCCCAGGAGGTTGCCGATATTCTGGCGGAGTTTGCGCAGGAGCTGCGCGGCGGAGATGTCAACGTGTGGAAAGGCCAGCGCGAGCTGCATCTTTCGCCCGGCGGCAAGGTCGATTTTCGGGTCGAGGCGATCGCAGATGAGGATGGGCGCCAGGGCTTTCATATGAAGCTGCACTGGACCAGCACGTCAGCGTCGGCTGATATGCACAGCGGCGCGAACGTGGGCCTTGAGGTTGGCGGCCAGGGCAAGCTCGGCGAGCAGTCGAATCGCTAGCAGCGACGACCGGCGCGTAGAAGAACAGCATCGCGGCAGTTGCCCGTTTGCTGTTCTTGTTTTATCCTGTAGCAGCTATGCGTGTGATCACAGGTTCCGCTAAAGGACACAAGCTCAAAGGCCCGCCCGACTCCGGCACGCGGCCGATGCTGGATCGCGTCAAAGAGTCGCTCTTTGCGATCCTCTCGGGCTACGACGTGATTCAGGGTCGCGTGCTGGATCTCTTCGCCGGGACCGGCTCGCTCGGCATCGAGTTTTTGTCGCGCGGCGCGGAGTGGGCCGATTTTGTCGAGCAGCGCGCTGTGGTGTGCAAGGTCATTCGCGAGAACCTGGCGCATACCAAGCTGGCGGATCGCGCCAAAGTCCACCAGTCGGGCGTGGAAAGCTGGATCGCGCAGGCGCGTGGCGAGCCCTATGATATAATCATGATGGACCCGCCCTACGCCAGCCCCACGATCGAGACGACGATCGAAGCGATTGCGGCGTCACGTCTGGTCAAGGATGGAACGATTCTGGTTGTGGGCCACTGGCCGCGCCTGACGCTGCAAGAGCGCTACGGCAACCTGACGCAGCTGACCACCAGGCGGCTTGGCGACAGCTCGTTTAGCATCTATGAGTATATTGAGGAGCATGATTAGCCGCGCGATCGCCTGAGCGGAGCGCGGTAATCCTAAACATATGTGTAGGCCGCTATGGCATTAGCTATCTATCCCGCCAGCTTCGATCCCATCACCTACGGTCATATGGATGTTGCGAAGCGTGCTGCGGCGATCTTCGATACGGTGATTCTTGCCGTATATGACCGACCGCTCAAGAATCTGCTGTTCACCACTGAGGAGCGCGTGGCGCTGGCCTCGGAGGCCGTCGGGCACCTGCCGAACGTGCGCGTCGATACCTATAGCGAGCTGACCGTGGACTATGCCCGGCGCATCGGTGCGAAGGTGATCGTGCGCGGGCTGCGCGCCGTGACGGATTTCGAGCATGAGTTTCAGATGGCGCATATCAACCACCGGCTCTACCCTGAGGTCGAGGTGGTGTGCCTGATGGCCAGCCAGGAGTTTAGCTTTTTGTCTTCCAGCGCCGTCAAAGAGATCGCCGCGCTGGACGGCAACATCGAGTTTATGGTCGCGCCCCACGTCGAGCGCGCTCTGCGCCGCGCTTATAGACGGAGAGATGCTTAATGAGCCAATCGCCCCACGAGCCTGAAAACCTGCTGGAGTCCCTGCTCTCCGACTCGCAGCAGCCCGCCAATGAGGCCGCGCCTGCCGCGCCGACGTCCGAGGACGAGGACGTTGATGGGCTGATCGATATGCTGGAAGCGCTGGTCGCCGAGGGCCGGCGCGTGCCTTTTGGCCGTAAGCTGATGATCGACGAGGACCGGCTGCTGGATCTGGTCGATCGGCTGCGCACGGCGATTCCCGCCGAGGTCAAAGAGGCGCATCATCTGCTGGATCAGCGTGACCACATTCTGGATCAGGCTCGATCCGAGGCGCGGCGAACGCTTGAGGAGCGTGGGCTGGTCGATGCGCTGGAGAAAGAGCGCCGCCAGATCCTCGACGATGCCGAGCGTGAGGCTGAGCGTATTCGCACCGAGGCCGATCGCTATGCCCGCAGCGTCCTGATCGACCTGCAAGACCGCCTGGCCAAGCTTCAGACCAGCGTGAGTAACGGCATCGAAGCGCTCCAGGGGCAGAGCTAGCCCGCTGAGCTTTGAGGGAGCGCTATGATCGACTGTGAGACCGTACGGGTACTGGCGCTCGCGCTGCCCGAGGTTGAGGAGCACGACCACTGGGGCCGTCCCTCGTTTCGCGTCAGAAATAAAATCTTCGCCACGCTCTGGCCCGACGAGCTGCGCGCCGTGCTCAAGCTGTCACGCGCCGACCAATCAGCGCTGGCGCAGCTCAACCCCGAGATCTTCGCGGCGGTTCCCGGCACCTGGGGCGAGCAAGGATCGACCAACGTCCGGCTCGAACTGGTCGAGCGCGATCTGTTCCAGCAGGTGCTCTACACGGCCTGGTGCCAGGTCGCCCCCAAGCGTCTGATCGCCGCGTATGCTCAGGCTACCTCGGCCCAACAAAGCGATTGAACCGGCATTCCACGCTCTGATTCGTAGCTTCTGATAACTGATCTGCCGCCGCATTGAATA
>DASWTQ010000564.1:0-6622 GCA_036402055.1 Herpetosiphonaceae bacterium | reverse complement strand
TCAAGCTGACCTCGCGCGGACCGGTGCTGTATCGCCAGACGCGTATCGGGCGGCACGGCATGCCCTTTGAGTTTCTCAAGTTCCGCACAATGGTCATCAACGCCGACGAACTGAAAGCGCAGCTCATGGATCAGAACGAGGGCGACGGGCCGCTCTTCAAGATGAAGAACGATCCCCGCGTCACGCCGATCGGGCGCTTTCTGCGCAAATACAGCCTGGACGAGATTCCGAATCTGTGGAATGTGCTGCGCGGCGAGATGAGCCTGGTCGGGCCACGCCCGGCAATTCCCGAGGAGGTCTTCCAGTACGAGTCCTGGCACCGGCGGCGGCTGGAGGTGACGCCCGGCGTGACCGGGCTGTGGCAGGCCACGGGACGCTCCGACAGCAGCTTCGACGAGTATGTGCGCCTTGATATTTACTATGCCGAGCACTGGTCGGTCTGGCTGGATCTGCGCATTATGCTGGCGACAGTTCCCTCGGTGATCAAAGGACGCGGCGCGTACTAAGCTTAAAATCGGCCGATCGCGTAACTTCCACCCTCGTCGCTGCGTTTCTCTTGCTGATAGCTGACACGCCGATCGCTATGTGAAAAGGATTGATATGCGGGTTCTTATTACTGGCGGAGCCGGGTTCATCGGCTCGCACCTCTGCGAACGCTTCCTGGACGAGGGCCACGAGGTGCTGGCGATGGATAGTCTCCTGACCGGCAGCACCGACAACATTGCGCATCTTAGCGACAACGCGCGCTTCCGCTTCATCAAGCACGACATCACGAACTACATCTACGTCGCCGGGCCGCTCGACGCGATCCTGCACTTTGCCTCGCCGGCCAGCCCGATCGACTATCTTGAGCTGCCGATCCAGACGCTCAAAGTGGGCGCGCTGGGCACGCACAACGCGCTGGGCCTGGCGATGGCCAAGGGCGCGCGCTTCCTGCTGGCGTCGACCTCCGAGGTCTACGGCGATCCGCTGATCCATCCGCAGCCCGAAACCTACTGGGGCAACGTCAATCCGGTCGGGCCGCGCGGCGTGTACGACGAGGCCAAGCGCTTCGCCGAGGCGATCACGATGGCCTATCAGCGCTACCACGGCCTCGAAACGCGCATCGTGCGCATCTTCAACACCTACGGCCCGCGTATGCGCCTCAACGATGGCCGCGTCGTGCCGAACTTCATCCAGCAGGCGCTGCGCCAGGAGCCGCTCACGGTCTATGGCGACGGCCAGCAGACACGCTCGTTCCAGTTCGTCAGCGATCTGGTCGAGGGCCTCTACCGGCTGCTGCAATCGGACGAGCCCGAGCCGGTCAACATCGGCAATCCGCACGAGTTCACGATCCGCGAGTTTGCCGAGCTGGTGAATCAGCTCACGGAGAATCCGGCCGGAATCGTGGTTAAGCCCGAGCTGCGCATCCAGGACGATCCCCAGACGCGCCAGCCGGACATCAGCAAGGCGCGGCGCATTCTCCAGTGGGAGCCGCGCGTGTCCCTGGCCGAGGGCATCAAGCTGACGGTGCCATACTTCCGCGATGAGCTTCAGAAGCTGGGCCAGCTACCCACGGTGGCCGACGAAGCCCCGACGCACGGCTAACGCTTGATGGCGACGTTGAGCAGACCACGGACCCGACGTATCCGGCCAGCATCTGTGCTGATCCCGATCGGGATCGCGCTGCTGGTCGGAGTGCTGGTTGTGCTGCCGCTGTGGCTCGCGGCGGCGCTGGTCGCGGGGCTGATCGTGGTGACGCTGACGATCGTCGAGCCGGCGTTCGGCCTGTACGCCGCGATCCTGTCGGTGCCAGTGCAGGAGATCGTGCATCTCCCGGCAGGGCTGACCGTCACGCAGGCGGTGGTTTTTCTGGCCTTCAGCACCTGGATGCTGCGCGTGCTGGCTCATCCTGAGCGCAGGCTCGGGCTGCGGCTGCTCGCGCCGTGGCTGCTCTTTCTGGGCGTGCAGGTCGCCTCGATTGTGTTCACGCCCTACTCCAAGATCGAGGGCCTGCTTCAGTTCGCGCGCTGGGTAGCTTCGTTTCTGGCGTTTCTGCTGGCGCTCGGCACGATCACCGATCGGCGGCGAGCCTGGGGCCTGCTGATCGCGCTGCTGCTCGGCCCGACGATCGCCGCATTGATCGGGCTGTTTCAGTTCGTGACGGCCTCGGCTCCGGCCAGCTTTTTGATCCTCGGCGGCCGCTTTGCGCGCGCCTACGCGACGTTTGGCAAGCCGAATCCTTTCGCGGGATACCTGAATATGAGCTGGCCGCTGGCGGTGGTGCTGGCGGGCTTTTTTATCAGTGCGCACCGAGCGGCGGAGAACCAACGAACAAGCGAACCAACGAACAACGAACAAAGAACAGAGAACAAAGAACAAAGAGCAGGAAGTACCACTCATCGCCCTTCGCCTGCCGCAGCGGGAGAAGGGGGCAGGGGGATGAGGGCCACGTCCCCGGTTCTAGGTTCCAGGTTCTTGGTTCTCGTTTTCGCCGGCTTTGCGTTCCTGCTGCTGGCCGGCCTGTTCGCGTCGTACTCGCGCGGCGGCTGGATTGGCGCGATGGCCGGAGTAGCAGTGCTGGCGATCGTCACCGGACGGCGCACCGCCGCGCTCTTTGGCCTCTTCGTGATCGTCGGGCTGCTGGTGGGGCTGCTGGGCGCGTTTAGCCTGCTGCCGTCCGCGCTGACGGATCGGCTCCAGACGATCACCGACAATCTGCGCATCTTCGACGCCGGTCAGGTCAGCGTGACGCCCGATAACTTCGCGATCGTCGAGCGCATGGCGCACTGGCAGGCGGGCTGGCGAATGTTCAGCGCGCATCCGCTCTTTGGCGTCGGGGCGGGCAACTTCAACGTCGCCTATCCCGAGTTCTTTGTCGCGCCCTGGGCGACCTCACAGGGCCACGCGCACAACTACTACATTCACACGCTGGCGGAGACCGGCATATTTGGCCTGCTGAGCTACCTGCTGCTGATCGGCGCGATGGTCCGCGAGGCGCTGCGCGCACGGCTGCTGCTGCGCGGCACAGTCTGGGGCATGGCTGCGGTCGGCGTTTGTGGTATCATTGCCGCCGTCGCCGGTCACAACATCTTTGAAAATCTGCATGTTCTAAACATGGGCATTCAGCTGAGCGGCGTGTGGGCGCTGTCGATTATCGCGCAGCGCTGGGTGGACGATCCGGCCTCGACATGAGACCGAAGGAAATGCAACGGCGCAATTCTGGAGATCCGGCAATTTGAACATCATTGTGGAAGATCGTCTGAGCGTATCAGCAGCATCGATCGAAGATAGCACCGGAGCTTCCACCGTTGGTAACAATGTATGAGCACACCAAAAGTCTATAGCCGCGAAGACGAAGAGCCGATCGTGCAGGAAGATCAGGCGGACGAGGTAGCCGAGCGTGGATTTTCGCTCAAGGAGCGGCTGCTCAATCCGCGCAGCCTGATCAGCATCGCCATTGCGATCGCGATCATCATCTTTGTGTTCCGTGGCTTCGATATTGATCTGGCCGAGACCTGGCGGCAGATGCAGCAGGTCAATCCCGCGCTCTATCTGCTGGCCTTTGCCACGTTTTATGTCACCTTTCCGATCCGGGCGCTGCGCTGGCGCATCCTGCTGCGCAACGCCAATTTCCCGGTGCATGAGGCGCGCCACTCGTGGGCCTCGCTGCCGGCGCTGACCGAGTATATTGGCCTGTCGTGGTTTGCCAACTGTGTGGTGCCGGCCAAGCTGGGCGACGCGTATCGCGGCTATCTGCTCAAGCACAACGGCGGCGTCTCGTTCTCGCGCTCATTCGGCACGATCTTCGCCGAGCGATTGCTGGATATGATCGTGCTCTTCGCGCTGCTGGTCATCTCCGGCTGGAGCGTCTTCGGCACGCGGCTGCCGGCGAGCGCGCGCTATGTTTTTATCTTTGGCGCAGCGCTGGTAGTCATCATCGTGACCGGCCTCGCCGCGATGCGCTTTCTCAGCCCGTTTATCCGGCGCATCGTGCCCAAGCGGTTTGAGAGCATGTACGGCTCATTCGAGGCCGGGACGCTGGGCTCGCTCAAGGCGCGCAGCCTGCCGCTGCTGTTTCTGCTGACCTCGCTGGTCTGGCTGTGCGAGTCGTTCCGGCTGTTTCTGGTGATCGAGGCGATGGGCGGGCTCCAGCTCAATCTGCTCTCAGTGATCTTCGTCGCGCTGATGGGCTCGCTCCTGACCACGGTTCCAGCCACGCCGGGCGGCCTGGGTCTGGTCGAAGGCGGGATCATCGGCGTGCTGCGCTCGGCGCTCTTTGGCGTTCCCGGCGCGCTCGCGACCGCTGTGGCGGTGCTGGATCGCGTGATCAACTACTGGAGCATCGTGATCTTTGGCTTTGTGCTGTATGTTTTCTCGAAGCGCAAGTAGCGCGGCCACCCGGCGATCGTCCAAGCCTGTCAGACCGTGAGAATCGCGCTCGACTACAACGCCGCGCTGCGCCAGATCGCGGGAATCGGCCGCTACACCCGGGAGCTGGTGCGCGCCTTTTTGCAGCTCAATACCGGCGATGAGCTGGTGTTGTTCTATGCCGCCCGCGATCTGCCGCCCGACCATTGGGGCCTGCGCGCACTGCGCGAGCTACAGGCGGAATTTCCCCAGGTTCACGCCGCGCCGATCCCGCTGCCCGAGCGCTGGCTCACGATCGTCTGGCAGCGCGCCCGGCTGCCGCTCTCGGTCGAGCGCTGGACCGGCCCGGTCGATCTCCTGCACGCGCCTGATTTTGTACTACCGCCGGTGCGCCGCGCGCCTACGCTGCTCACGGTTCACGATCTAACGTTTCGCATCCATCCCGAGACCGCGTTCGCCAATCTGCGGCGCTACCTCGATCGCGCGGTGCCGCGCTCACTATCCCGCGCTACACACGTCCTCGCCGATTCCGCCAGCACCCAGCGCGACCTTCAGCGACTGATGCAGGTTCCCGCTGCCAAAATCAGCGTGCTCTATCCCGGTGTCGGCGCGCACTTCCGCCGCGCAACCGACGAGGCGCGGCTTGCCGCCGTGCGCGCCAAACACGATCTGCCGGAGCGATTTTTATTCTTCATCGGGACGCTGGAGCCGCGCAAAAATCTGGTGCGGCTGATGCAAGCCTACGAGCAGGTGTTGCGAGCCAGCGGCGAATCGCCGGATTCGCTTCAGCTGGTGCTGGGCGGCAAGCCTGGCTGGCTCTCGGATGAGATCGTGGCGCGGGCGCGGCAAACACCCGGCGTACGGATGCTCGGCCCGGTCGACGAAGCCGATCTGCCGCTGCTGTACACGCTCGCCAGCGGCACGGTCTATCCCTCGCTGTACGAGGGCTTCGGCTTTCCGGTGCTGGAGTCGCTGGGCTGCGGTACGCCCGTGCTGACCGCTAACACATCCAGCCTGCCCGAAGTTGCGGGCGACCTCTGCGTGCTCGTCGATCCGGCCAGCGTCGACAGCATCGCGGCGGGCATCCAGCGCCTGCTCAGCGAGCCTGCGCTCACAGAGGCAGCCCGAGCACGCGGACCTGAGCAGGCCGCGCGCTTCTCGTGGGATGCGGCGGCGGCCCAGCTGCACGATGTGTATCGAACGATCGCGGGATAGCTGCAACAGGCTGCCTGCGCTGAGCGTATTAGAAGCACTCATCGAACGCCGACGACAAGCAACGTTACGAACAGGCTTATGCTGTATAATGCCAGCGCTGTTTCAGCTAGCAGGCAGGCCGCGCAGCGAAGGACAAGCGACGATCACAGCCGCGCTCCGATCGAGCAGCACAGATCTCGCCCGTCGGCAGCGGGTGGCTCAACGCTTGCTGAATATGTAGCGGCCTCACCGTGAGCGCCCGGAGTAGATTCGTAGCGAGCGTACGCGCGACGTACGCCGGTGGAGTATATACATGCCAGCGATCGATCAATTCGGCAATCCTGTCGATCAGGATTCGTCCTACCGCATCGGACGATGGTTATCCCAGATTTTCCATCCGATCGTCAATGGAATCGCTTCATTTCTGATTGTGGGCGCGTTTGGCGCGGACTTCACGGAGGCACGGCTGCGTGGCGTGGGCTGGGCGCTGATCGCGATCGCTCTGCTGATCTTGCCGCCAACGATTTATTTCTATTTCCGGCTGTTTCGCGGCCACTACTCCGACGACGATATTTCGCAGCGTGGGCAGCGCAACGGTCTGTATTTCTTCGCGCTGGGCACTGTAGTGCTGGCGAGTCTGGCGCTGTACGCCCTGAGCGTGCCGACGATCTTTCTGCGGCTGATCGGCGCTTCGCTCGGCACGCTGGTGCTCTGCATGGCGATCAATTTCGTCTGGAAGGTCAGCGTACACTCGGCATCGATCGCGACGCTGGCGACGCTCGCCACTAAGTTCTTGCCCCTGCCGGTCTCGCTCTGCATATGGATTGCGGCGGTGGCGCTCGGCTGGGCTAGAATTCGCACCGGGAATCATACAATCGGACAGGTGATCGCGGGCTGGATCATCGCGTCGGCGTGTCTGTTGATGGCGCTGCCGTAGGAGTATCGCGCAGGCCCTCATCCTAAAGGTTGGCAGGCCCTCACCCCCTCGGTCCCCCTCTCCCGCTTCGCAGGCGAGGGGGAAGTTATAGCGACTTCCCTCTGCTTTCGTTCGGCCCTCGGGTTTCCCTTGATTCTCTTG
>DASWTQ010000563.1:0-2228 GCA_036402055.1 Herpetosiphonaceae bacterium | reverse complement strand
GACGCTACTGATCGTTCGCCGCCTCGCGCACTAGCTCCATACAAACCTGAACGGCTTTCTCCATGTCCTGGACGCTGATCCATTCCAGCGGACCATGAATATCCTGCATGCCGGTGAAAATATTCGGCGTGGGCAGGCCGCGCTCGGTGAGCTTCGAGCCATCGGTGCCGCCGCGCGTGGGCTCGAAGACCGGCTCGATCTGGACGCTGCGCATGGCTCGCACGGCAACATCGACCGGACGCATATCTTTTTCGAGCCAGTAGCGCATATTCCGATACTGCGGCGTGATCGTGCAGGTAATCTTGGCGCGCGGCTCGCCGGCCTGAACCTGATCGCACACCGAGCGCAGCAAATCGCCGTGGCTTTCCAGCCCATCGATCTCGAAGTCGCGCAACAGGCACATCACCGTCGCGACCGCCGCCGTTCCCTCGACGTTATACACATGAATAAAGCCCTCGCGATCCTTGGTCGTCTCGGGCGTGCGTGTATCCTCCGGCAGCGCGCAAATAATCTTAGCGGCCAGACTCAGCGCGTTGACCATCGAGCCCAGCGCCGTGCCGGTGTGCGTCGAAACGCCGGTGATCGAGATCACTGCTTTGTCGGCGGAGAACGTTTCATAGACCAGCTTACCGACCTCGCCGCCATCCAGCGTATAGCCATAGTCGGCGTTGATCGCGGCCAGATCCAGATGATTGATGCCGGTGCCAATCTCTTCGTCGGGCGTGAAGCAGACGCGTACCTCGCCGTGTGGAATCTCGGGATGCGCCAGCAGCTGCTCGGCCAGCGTCATGATGATCGCCACGCCCGCCTTATCGTCGCTGCCGAGCAGCGTGGTACCGCTGGCAGTGATAATATCGTCGCCGATCTTCTCTCTCAGGTACGTGTTGACCTCCGGCGAAAGCACCTGGCTCGGATCGTCGGGCAGCGTGATCGCCGAGCCGTCGTAACTGCGGTGGACCAGCGGCTTAACGCCCGTGCCATTGAAGGCCGGCGCGGTATCGACATGGGCAAAAAAGGCCACACGCGGCAGCTCCCGATCCTGAACCGTCGCCGGGATCGTCGCGATCACGAAGCCCTGATCGTTGAGCTGGACATTCGCTGCGCCGAGATCCTCCAACTCCTGTCGCAGCAGCTTGAGCACCTCGATCTGACCCGGCGTGCTGGGCACTGTTTCTGAGGTCTCGTCGCTCTGACTATCGATCTGCACATAACGCAGCAGCCGGGCTTCGAGCGCTTCCGTCACAACGGTCATTGCTGAACTCCTTCTAAGCGATCGCCGGTGATCGGCGTCATATCTTGACATGCCGGCCAGACCTCGACCATAGTCCGTGGCTCGGTGGTCATATCCCTGGTACACTGTGCCATGTCGATGCGAGGCTTACAACAGTGTAACAGCCTTCCATCGGGTTACACAAGATCAATGTGGCGAGCGATGCGGCGATTGGAGATCGAAACTTCCTCCGGGATCTCCCGTCGCGCCCGCGATCGTCAAGGAAATGGAGCGATGAATAAAGGCGTCTTCTACGGCGTAGGAGCCTACCTGCTCTGGGGTCTCCTACCGATCTTCTGGAAATCTCTGCACCACGTCCCCGCGCTTGAGATCCTCGCGCATCGCATGGTCTGGTCGCTGGCCTTTGTGGTCGTGCTGCTGGCGGCGCAGGGCCATTGGCGCTGGCTGCTGCCGGTGCTCAAGAACGGCCGCGTGCTGCTGACGTTTACCGTTTCCGCGCTGCTGCTCTCGCTCAACTGGTTTATCTACATCTGGGCCGTCAACGCCGGGCACATCGTCGAAACCAGCCTGGGCTATTTTATCAATCCGTTGCTGAATGTGCTACTGGGCACACTTTTTCTCAAAGAACGGCTGCGACCCGGCCAGATTGCCGCGATCATTGTCGCGACGATCGGCGTACTGTATCTGACGCTGCACTACGGATCGCTGCCCTGGATCGCGCTGACGCTGGGCGGCTCATTCGCTATCTATGGCCTGCTGCGTAAAACTGCCGCGCTCAACTCGCTTGAGGGCTTAACGCTGGAAACGCTGGTGCTGTTTGTGCCAGCGCTGGCCTACCTGGTCTATGTGGAGTTTGTGGGTACGGCCGCTTTTGGTCACACCGGCCTCACAACCACGCTGCTGCTAATGGCCGGCGGTGTCGCGACTGCGTTGCCGCTGCTGCTGTTTGCTTCAGGCGCGCGGCGTATCACCCTGACGTTGATGGGCATCTTGCAGT
>DASWTQ010000562.1:0-24716 GCA_036402055.1 Herpetosiphonaceae bacterium | reverse complement strand
CAATCATGTAGTGCTCCGCGCGGCGTTTCGGGACGCCGAGCAGATCGAGCCGGAGTGGTGAGGCCACGATCAAACCTGTCTCCAAACCTACGTCCAGACGTCAATCAGCACATAGCATTGTATGCCGGCACGATGATCAGCACGTGCCGGCATTTGCCTTTGTAGCGCCTCCTGCTGTTCGCCGAGGTGACCAACTTCTCAGAAATTGCCTGCGACAAGCTGTGGTACAACAATAGTGTAAGCTAGCATCGCGAGGAGGCGAGATGAAGCAGTGGTTGAATGGGCTGGTGGCGCTGTGTGTTGCTCTGCTGCTGGGCGGCACGATCTTTATCGCATCCCAAAATCCGCCGCCTACCGAAGTCCGCCGCCCCAATCCTTCGCCAACCGACCCTCCTCAGCCAACATCCACGCCGCCCCTGCTTACGCCGCAGGGCATCGCCGGGTTTCCCTCCGGTCGGCAGGGCATGATCATGGCGACACAGCCCGACGGCACACTGCGGCTGTTTGCCGGCGGCGATCGCTCCTGGCAGCTGGATCTTCAGGCGCAGATCGCCTACGCGACCTGGTCGCCGGATGGCCGGCATATTGTCGCGGCGACGGCTGACGGCGCTGCATTCGTGACCCATCCTGAGCGCCAGGACTCGCTCTCGCTGCTCTCAGGACAGCAGCGGCTGACGAGCCCCATGCTGAGCTGGAAAGATCCGATCACCGTCGCGCTGGCCTACAAGGAGGAGAACGCATCCTCAACCGTCGCGCTGTGGAGCTATCGCAGCGGTGAGCTTACGCCGATCGGCAGTGGCAGCGATCCGGCCGCCGTGAACAACGGGCCGGTCGCCTGGGTAGCGCTCGATCGGCGCTCGATCGTGCTGAAGTATGACGACGCCGCGCCCGAGATTTTGGTCAGCCCGCAGCAGCTCGACGATCTGTTTCCGTCGCGGCAGCCGGACACCACGGTTGAGATCGCCCAGCTGATGAGCCCGTCGCTGGTCTGGTCGATGAGCGGGGCGCAGCTGGCTTTTGTAGTGATCACGCGCGGCCCCAATGCCGTACTCGACTGGTCGATCGTGGTAGCCAACCGGGACGGCATGATGCAGCACTGGGTGCTGCCATCCGACAGTGGGGTGTATCAGCTCGGCTGGTTTATGGACACGCGGCTGCTCTTCAGCGACGATCACGGCATCAACGCGGTCGATCTGGGCTCTGAGTTGCCCAGACTGCTGCTGCCGCAGTCTCCGCCCGCGCGCTACTTTGCGATCAGCCCGGTACACAACAACATGATTTTGTCGCTGCCCGATGGCTTATACATGACGCCGATCTCCAGCCTGGAGCTGCCGCAAGCCTCAATGGAGCGGTTTGGCCCGTCCGCTCAGGACTATCAGCCGATCGAGCGCTGCTGCCTGACGGCGCCGCGCCAGGAGTTCGAGCCGTAGCTATTGTTTGGGCTCGCCCTCGACGATCACAGTTGGCGGCGTGTCGTCCGATTGATCGCCGCTCTGGAGCGCCGACTCGATCGCGCCCTGCTCCACGGCTTCCTGCGTCTGCTCGGGCGTGGTATCGGCGATCACGATCGTCGGCGCGGCGGGCGCTTCTTCCTCGCCCAGCAGGCGCTCGATCGGTCCGACCGGCGTGGCATCGGCTGCGGTCTCGGCCTCGATCAGCGCGATCGTCTCGGGCGCGATCCAGCCACTCTCGGCGGCATGGCGCGCGACGGCCAGCGTGTCGTCGGCCAGGATCAGCGTGCTGCCGTCGGCTACAACCTCTTCGGCCAGCTTGCGGATCGCCTCGCCACGTGCGGGGTCGCGGCTGACGTTGCGGATATAGATCGCGTGAATCCGTCCAGGATACAGCTGCACGATCTCGCGGTAGATCTCGGGATCTTCCTGGCCGCTGTCGCCGATCAAGATGAACGGCAGAGCGGGATAGCGCTCGATCACCTGGCGGATCGCGGTGAGCTTGTGGCCGCGATGCTGGGTCGGCAGCAGCTCATCCTTGGAGATGCCCCAGTCGCGGAGGAAGATCGGGCCGCGCGGAATGCCGTTGAGGCCGAAGAACTCGGTCAGCAGATCGTGCAGATTCCACGGGCTGCTCGACACATAGAAGAGCGGATTCGGGCCGGAATCGGACGTGTTCGGGCCCTGGCTCAGCGCACGGTAGAGCGCCGCAACGCCTTTGAACGGCAGCCGGGTGCGCGCATTGCTCAGAAACACGCTGCGCGCCATCCGCAACAGATTGGTCGCATCTGTTTGGAGCACGGTATCGTCGATGTCGCTGATTACGCCGAATTGCGCGCTGGGCGGCGGCACAAATACGCAGCCCGTGGCGTTGACCGGGCCATGCTCCGGTCGCAAGGGCTCACGCAGCTCAAGCGTGATCTCATGGCGGATACGATCGGCCGGCAGCGGCTGCGTGGGCTGGATCACCACCTCGAAAAAGCCTTCCTCGTCGGCGACCACTTCCTGCTCGACGTCGCCGAAGCGCGCCACAACTTTCGCGCCGGGCACCTCGTCGCTCTCGAAGCGGCGGTACATGTTGAGCAGATTGTCCCACAGCGAGTCGTTGTCCTGGGCGAACTTCAGGCCCGGATTTTCTAACACGCGGCCGCAAAGCCGGATCTGCTCGTCTGTGCCGTAGCCGTCGTAGGGTACGATCGTGATCGGGTCGTCGCCGATCTTGCGCGATAACCGCTGCTTCAATCCGTCGAAGTAGTCGTCGATGTTGTTGGCGATCGAGCCGATCACCCGTTGCCAGCGCGCCATCGCCTGCTCCTTTCATGGCTCGTGTGCTGCTGCGAGGGTAGCACAAGCCGGGCGCGCGGGCAACTTCGGGCATTACCAGCGCGATTCGTGCCCGGAGTTGCGCGTTTGCGGATCATGCGTGACTATATGGGGAGACGAAAGCATCAGCTCTGGCAGCGAGTGCCAGGCGGCGCGTCATACGAGGAGGGACTCATGCCGCAAACGATCAATGTCGGATTGATTGGCTATAAGTTCATGGGCAAGGCTCACTCGAACGGCTATCGTCAGGTCGCGTCGTTCTTCCCCGACGTGGCGCTGCATCCCACGATGCAGGTGCTGTGCGGTCGGGATCAGGCGGCGCTGGAGAGCGCGGCCGCTCAGCTCGGCTGGCGCGAGGTCGAGACCGACTGGCGCAAGCTGGTCGCGCGTGACGACATCGGGCTGATCGATATTTCGACGCCCGGCGACACGCACGCGCCGATCGCGATTGCGGCGGCGGAAAACGGCAAGCACGTGTTTTGTGAAAAGCCGCTGGCGAACACGCTGGCCGAGGCCCGGCAGATGCAGGCGGCGGTCGAACAGGCCGGCGTGGTCGGGATGGTCAACTTCAACTACCGGCGTGTCCCGGCGGTGCAGCTCGCCAAGCGCCTGATCGATGACGGCCGCATCGGGCAGATCTACCACTGGCGGGCGGTCTATCTCCAGGACTGGATCATGGACCCCAACTTCCCGCTCGTCTGGCGTCTGCAAAAAGACGTGGCCGGCGCAGGCACGCTCGGCGATCTCGGCGCGCATATCATCGACCTGGCGCGCATGCTGGTCGGCGAGATCGAGGCGGTGTCGGGCCTGACGCACACGTTTATCAAGCAGCGGCCGGTGCTGGCCGAGACGACCGGCGGCCTGGGCGCTGCGGCCGGCGCGGAGATGGGCGAGGTCACGGTTGACGATGCGGCGCTCTTTCTGACGCGCTTCGACAACGGCGCGGTCGGCAGCTTCGAGGTGACGCGCTTCGCCAAGGGCCGGGCCAACTACAACGCCTTCGAGATCAACGGCTCCAAGGGCAGCATCGTCTTCAACCTGGAGCGCATGAACGAGCTACAGGTCTTGTTCGACGACGATCAGGCCGATGTGCGCGGCTTCCGCACGGTGCTGGTGACCGAGCCCGCACATCCATACCTGGAAGCCTGGTGGCCGGCCGGGCATATCATCGGCTGGGAGCATACTTTCACCCACACGATCCGCGACTTGCTCAACGGCATCGCAGATGGAACGTCGCCCGCCGCATCCTTCGCCGACGGCGTGCGCTGTCAGGCCGTGCTGGATGCCGTCGAGCGCTCGTCGGGCAGCAAGCAGTGGGTGGAGCCGGAGTACTAGAGGAACCAAGAACCTAGAACCAAGAACCTAACGGAGAACAAAGGAACAAAGGAACAAAAGCAAGTACCGCCAGTCTCCCCTCTCCTATCGTCGACGAGGCGGAAGCCCGCCGAGGAGTGGGGAAGGGGCTGGGGGTGAGGGCCAGTCAAAGAACAAACGAACAAGAAGCAGCCTGATCATTTGTTCCCTTGTTTCCTTGTTCCTTTGTTTCCCTTATGATCCTCACCGATCGATTCTAGCCTCAACAAGGAGCAGTTATGGCACGACCAGTCACCTTATTTACCGGGCAGTGGGCCGATCTTCCGCTTGAAGAGCTGGCTCCCAAGGCCAAGCAGTTCGGCTATGACGGCCTTGAGCTTGCCTGCTGGGGCGATCATTTTGAAGTCGATAAGGCGCTCGAAGACGACGGCTATGTTCGGCGCAAGCGCGAGCTGCTGGAGCGTCACGGCCTGCAATGCCTGGCGATCAGCAACCACCTGGTCGGGCAGGCTGTCGCCGACAAGCTGATCGACGAGCGGCACAAGGGCATCGTGCCGCCGCGCGTATGGGGCGACGGCGATCCTGAGGGCGTGCGCCAGCGTGCCGCCGAGGAGATCCAGAATACCGCGCGGGCAGCGGCGGCGTTCGGCGTGAAGCAGGTCAACGGCTTTACCGGCTCGCCGATCTGGCACCTGCTCTACTCGTTCCCGCCCAACAACTGGGACACGATCGAGGCCGGCTATCGCGAGTTCGCCGATCGCTGGAATCCGATCATGGATGTCTTCGACGAGGTTGGCGTGCGCTTCGGGCTGGAGGTGCATCCCACCGAGATCGCCTACGACATTCCCACCACCGAGGCCACGCTCAAGGCGATCGGGCGGCGCGAGTCCTTCGGCCTGAACTTCGATCCGAGCCATCTGCATCACCAGTTTGTCGATCCGGTACTTTTCCTGGAGACCTTCGCCGATCGGATCTATCACGTCCACGTCAAGGAGAGCGTGCGCAACTTGAACGGCCGCACCAGCATTCTGGGCTCGCATCTCAACTTCGGCGATTACCGGCGCGGCTGGGATTTCGTCTCGCCGGGCCATGGCGGGATCGAGTGGGAGCCGATCTTCCGCACGCTGAATCGCATCGGCTACACCGGGCCGCTCTCCGTAGAGTGGGAGGATAGCGGCATGGATCGCGAGTACGGCGCGGCCGATGCGGCTGCCTTTGTGCGCCGCAACGACTTCCCGTCCAGCAACGTCGCCTTTGACGCGGCATTCCAGCGCGATTAACAAGCGAGAATCTGATTAAACCAAACAGCCTGTCGTTGTTAGCGACAGGCTGTTTGTATATTCTTGATCCGAAGGATGAACCCGTAGGGGCGTATTGCATACGCCCTGAATCTTCCTGTTATTTCAACCCTTCCAGATAGCGCAGGCTGCGCGTCACGTCGTCGATCGGATCGCGCGGATGATCCTGCTCCGTGATCAGCCAGCGCGCATTCGAGGCCGCCAGAATCTCCGACCACGGCAGCACGCCATCGCCGACCGGCGCGTCCTTGCCGGTATCCGCCGCCTGATCCTTGAGATGCAGCAGCGCGATCCGCGAGCCTTGCTCCTTGATCAGCGCGATCGGATCGCGCTTGGCGAAGGCAGCCCAGTACACATCCAGCTCAAACTCGACGGCGGGATCGGCCTCGGCGATGAGCACATCCCACATTGTGGTTCCGTCGACCGGCGCGAACTCGAAATCATGGTTGTGGTAGGCCAGCCGCAGGCCCTGGCCCGTCACCTGCGGCGCGACACGATTGAGCCGCTCCGCCAGTGTCTGCGCTTTGGCCTGGCTGCCGCGCTGCTCTTCCGGCAACCAGGGTACTACCAGGTACTCGCAGCCGAGCGTCTGCATCTCCTGCACAACCTGATCCGTGTCCTGCTCGATCCGCTCCAGCTGCACATGCGCCGAGATCGCCCGCATCCCAACCTCGTCCAGCGTGGCGCGAATCGTCTCGGGCGTTGCGTCGCCATAGCCGGCCAGCTCGACGGCGCGATAGCCGATCGATGCCAGCTGCCGCAGCGTGCCGAGCATATCTTTCGAGGTCAGATCGCGCAGGGTGTAGAGTTGAACCGCGACGTGTTCGATGTTCATGCTGCTTGTTCCTCCAGAGCCGACCATCCGACCGGCAAGGCGGCGGGCTGCTCCATAGTGCTGCTCAGTTCGATGTGCCGTCCCTCAGCCGAGGCCTCGTGAATCGCGTGCATAATGTCGAGGACATGGTAGGCCATGTCGCCGTTGGCGCGGTGGCGGCGTCCTGTACGCAGCGCCTCGGCCATATCCGCCACGCCGATACCACGGCTATTCTCGCTGTGCGCGTGCTGAATCGGCTGCTCCGTCCACTCCTTGGTTCCGATGCGATGCGCTATAACCGGGCCGCCGAACGTGTTGGGATCGGGCAGGATCAGTGTACCCTCGGTGCCGAAGATCTCAAGGCCGTAGTGGCGCTGCGGCAAAACGTCGAAGCTGGTAACCAGCGTCGCGACCGGGCCGCTGGCAAAATCCAGCACCGCCGCAATATGTGTGGGCGTGTTCACCTTGATCATCGTGCCGTGCAGCGGCTGGCTGGTGATCATCCGCTCGGGAAACGAGATCCGCGCCGAGCCTGTGACGCGACGAACCGGGCCGATCAGGCTGGTGAGCGCCGTCAGGTAGTACGGCCCCATGTCGAAGAGCGGCCCCGCGCCGGGCTGGTAGAAGAAATCGGGGTTGGGATGCCAGCCTTCGGGGCCACGACCCTGGATCGTAGCGTGCGCTGCTACCGGCGCTCCGATCGCGCCCTGGTCGATCAGCTGGCGGCAGGTTTGTAGTCCTGCGCCGAGAAACGTATCAGGAGCCGCGCCGACCAGCAGCCCTTTGGTGCGGGCCAGCTCCAGCATTCGCGCGGCACTCTCGCGATCGATCGCCAGCGGCTTTTCGTTGTAGACCGATTTACCGGCCTCCAGCGCCGCAACCCCGATCTCGCCGTGCGCCTGCGGCACGGTCAGGTTGATCACCAGCTCGATCGCCGGATCTGCCAGCAGCTCCTCCACGCTGTACGCATTGGGAACGCCGTACTTTTGCGCTTTTTCTTGCGCCCGTTCCACCATCAGATCGGCGCAGGCCAGCACACGCAGGCTGGGAAAGCGTGTACAGTTTTGCAGATAAATGTCGCTGATGTTGCCGCAGCCGATAATACCGACATTAACAGGTTGGGTAGTCATACTGCTTCCTGAGCACTGGGAGCGGACATAACGGTCGCCAGGCGGCTGCTTAGTCCAGCTCTGATCGAGCAGCCCACAGCATGCCTCGTCGCATGATCTCGCGAGCTTCGGGTATGTCAAAGTCCGATGTGTGATGTCCAAGCGCGCTGTAAAACACCTTGCCCCGGCTCCATCGCCGTTTCCAGACGACAGGCATGACACAGCCCGCGATCCAGGGCGCATATTCGCCGCTGAAGGTCGTCGTCGCCAGTACCTCGTTGGATGGATCGACATGCATATAATATTGCTCCGTCCGCACGTCGAAGTCGTCGAGCCCGGCGGTGATCGGATCGTCATGGTTGACGATGTTGACTCTGTAGTCGATGATGTCGCCGGGATGCGCCACCCATTGGCCACCCACCATCCACTGGTATTCGGGATTCTGCCGGAACGAGTCGGCCATGCAGCCATGCCAGCCTGCAATCCCCACGCCGGAAGCCACGGCCTCCAGCAGGCTGCGCTCCTGCTCTTTTGTGAGCGCTCCCATGGTCCAAACCGGCACGATCAGGCTGAGTGATTGCAGATATGGCGCGTTGAGATACGCATCGAGCGTATCCGACAGCTCGACGCGATAGCCCTCATCGCGCAGAATCCCGGCAAAAAGCTCTGCTGATTGCTGTGGCTGATGGCCATCCCAGCCACCCCATACGATCAGTGCTGATTTCATGGTTGTTTCTGGCACCTCACTTCCATCTCCGCTCTGCTGTCGCAGAGTGATCAGCAGAACCGATTGTAGGACACTTGCGCCCTATTATAATCTTTTCCGCAGACTTGACGAACACGCTCCATACCAGGAGCCGGACACCACATAGGCGTTCGGCTCCCACAGGTCTTGGCAGGCGTTGTGATCGGAGGAAAGATACATCTCAGATCACGAAGATCTGGGCGGACGCGGCGGATTGGGGCCAGGCGAATGGTGGTAGGGATCTCGACGTGGTCGCGCGCACGAGCCAGCTCGCACCATTAG
This sequence comes from Herpetosiphonaceae bacterium, assembly GCA_036402055.1. Taxonomy (GTDB): domain Bacteria; phylum Chloroflexota; class Chloroflexia; order Chloroflexales; family Kallotenuaceae; genus LB3-1. Next base: position 16,380 of record DASWTQ010000562.1, on the reverse strand, counting down.
CGGGCAAACAGCTTCCAGTGCCCCTCGGAGATGACCTCGACGGAACCGTCGACCACTTTGATAGCGGTCTCATCGTCGATCGCGTAGCACGGCACCGGCATGTCGGCAGCCCATTTTTCCGCAGCGGCCATAGTATTTTCCGGCAAGTCCGGGTGATCGACGTGCGGAAAGATCGAGAAGTCGACGACGCCCAGTGTTTCATCGCCACCAGTAGGCGACTTCCATCCGACGAAGTCCTCTCCGATGCGTGGGGTCATCACCATGCTCCCGGCGCTCAACCCCACCCACACCATCTCCCGCAGCGACGGCAAGAGATCCGCCAGGCCAGACTGCCGCATCCAGTGGCACAGGTACAGGGCATCGCCCCCATTCACCAGCAGCACGTCTGTCTCTCGGACCCAGGAGACCCAGCGTTCTTCATCGATGCTGGTCAGCGCGGTAAGCTCCAGCACGCCCAAGGACTTCCAACCCAATTCGCACATGGGGATTCTAGGTTCTCGTCCACTGATGAACTTCCATGCCCTGTCAGGAGTGACCATGGGGTGCCCGTACGATGCGGTGGGGATGCAGAGCGCGCGGGCCTCGGCGATCGGTTTGCCCAGGAGGTCGACCAGCGCGTTGTGGATGCTTGTGTTCTTGATGCCAGCGGACGTAAGCAGAAGTTTCATCATTCCTCAACCTTGACGATTGCAAGGGAGCCGAACAGCTCCTCCAGTCCCGCTTGTTATTCCTGCCACGGCTTGGCACTCAGCCGATGCGACCCGTTCTCCCCGGCGTGCATGACGGGGCACGACTATGCAACGCGACCGGCTGTGACCGCGCCGGCACGCGGGGCACTATAGCACAGATGTTCAACATGCGACAAATGAGAAGACGCTCGCACCCATCCTTTCAAAAACTCGGTCCCTCTTCTACCTGAGACATGCGCCAGCGCCGGTCTAGGAGCAAGTTTAGAGTACGATGCTCTATAATATTTCCACCCCCTACAGCCCTTCAGTAGCATCCACACGAGGCTTTAAGATGGCAGCCAACAAGGAAGATCAGCAGACTCGCGAGGTGCATAGCGCGCTTAAGCACTATCGCCAAGCTGCCGACCTGGAGCATCATCCAGCGGGAGATTGGCCGGCAGTCCAGCAACTACGTCATCGTGGGATGGATGTTGTCACTGCGATCCGCCAGGTGCTGCGCTCAGCGCTGGATGACATCACGAATTGCTCTCCCGAGCATGTGCTCCTTGTGCAAGACATGTATTTGCGAGGACGCTCGATCGAGGCGCTGGCAAGCGAGCGCATGTTTGACCAATCGAGTATTCACCGGCATCGGGCTAAGGTTGTCAAAGAGCTGACCGTGATGCTTGCCCAGCAAAATCGGCAGGCTGAACGCAATCGTCGCATGGAACGCTTTCATCTGGCCCAGCCGATTGTCGGATCTACAGCGCTCGTCGAACAGATCATGCGCCAGCTGTCTAATCCCAGGGGAGCGCCGGTGCTTATCCTTGAAGGGATGGGCGGCCTCGGCAAGACCACACTCGCGCGGCAGATCGCGTATCACTGCACAGATCAAACGATGTTTACGGGCGTGCTCTGGGTCAGCGCCAAGCAGGTAGATTTCGACGTGTGGGGTGGACAGCGCCGCGAGCGGGGTGCGGCGTCTATTCGCGTCGACGACCTGATACGTGAGCTAGCGCGCGAGCTGGAGCTTGACTCCCGGCACGATCTAGAGCAGCTGCGGAGCGAGGTAGCTGCGCGCTGCCAACAATCGCCGTACTTAATCGTCTTCGATAACCTGGAAACGCTGGCGGACATGACGGCGCTCGCACCGCTGATCGATCAGCTGGTTGGGCCAGGCCGGATATTGATCACCACCCGCGATCGAGCGCTGGAGGCGCTGCCGGCGACGCTGCCGCGCTCGTATATCTCGCTCGCGGAGCTTGATCTAGCAACCAGCTGCCAGCTGCTGCGCGAAGCCGCAGCCTGGATTCCGGCTCCGGCGCTGCTGCAAGCCAGCGATGCGGATCTCGCGCAGGTGTATGCGATAACCGGGGGGAATCCGCTGGCGCTCTGGCTGATCGCAGGCCAGGCGGTAGATGTACCGTGGACTCTGCTCCTGCGCGATCTGGTCGATCGATGTCCACGCGGCAGCAGCGCCTATGAGCTGTACGACTATCTGTACCGTCGCTCCTGGGAGCAGCTTCGCGACGAGGCAAAGCTCGTTCTGTTTGCCATGCATCGCTGTGAGGCAGGCGTAGCCTACGATCACCTGATCGAGCTGAGCCAGCTTGATCAGGTTGTTTTTCAAGCTGCCTTCACCGACCTGCGGCGACGCATGCTGCTCCAAATAGATGAGCGACACATTTGCTCGATCCATCGGCTGACCTACGCCTTTTTGCGCGTTGCGATTGCAGGCTGGTGGGCATAATGGATCTGGAGTTTTTCCGTGCGCAGGCCATCAAGATGGCGGCAATCCAGTCGGAATACCTGCTCCGTCCCTCGGAGTCGCTGACGCCGGAGCTAGCCGTACCCCAGGCCGTCACGCTGCTTCAGGATTACGTGCGGCATCTGGATCAGCCCACGCGTGCCGTAACCTTTGCGCGTGCCTTTCACCCGCTCATCGAGCGCTGGGCAGCCTGGGCGCCCTGGGTAGATGCGCTCGATATGGTGCTTGCCGTCGCCGCCAAGCACAGCTCGCCCCTCGATACTATTCATCTGCTGAATATTCGGAGCCAGGCCGCGCGCGAGCTGGGCGACGACAAAACCGCGCTCCAGACCGCTGAGCAAGCGCTCCAGCTGGCAGAAGCGCAGCAAGATGCTGTCGGGATAGCTACATCGCTCAACAAGCTCGGCCTGATCGCTTTTAAGCGCGATGATCTCCAAGTCGCTCGACAGTGTTGGGAGCGGGCCTATGCCCAGGGAGCGGGGTTACTCCCCGCAACCGAGCTGGGCCACATCACGATGAATCTGGGATTAGTTGCGGTAGCACAGCATCGCTTTCAGGCAGCCGACGACTACTTCCAGGTTGCGCTGCACTACTACCAGACTCAACACGAGGCTATATCGATCGCGAAAATCCAATGCAATATCGCGGACTTGCGAATCCGGCAAGAACAGCTAGACGGCATCGAGGCGATCGTGCTGGCGGCGCGCGAGACGCTCAAGACCATCGGTGCCCACTACGACTACGCCATGGTTGAAAACGACATCGGCTGTCTGTATCTCAAGCTGGAGGATTTCGAGCGCGCGCATCAAGCCTTTCAATCAGCGCTACGCATGCTGGAGCAGGTTGGATCACTCGTAGGAAAGGCGAGAGTCCTTTCCAATCTTGCCGAACTCTATGTGACCCATCAGAAGTGGAAGCTAGCCGAAACCACGCTGAAGGAAGCCCAGCGTCTGGCCGAGATCTGCCATAAGCCCTTGTTCATCGCAGCAGTGAAGGTCGATCGTGGGCGGATGCTGGCAATGCGCGACGATCCGGCTGGTGCGCGCCAGCTGCTGGCAGAGGCACTCGCGATCCAGGAGCAGAAAGGAGCGCACGCCATCGCGCAGCACACGCGCCGTTTGATCGAGCAGTTGAAAGATGCCGAGCGCTATGCTGGAGCCACCTACCAGGCGAGCTGAAACGGAAGTTTTGGCTTGATAGCAAGTCCTGCTTACTTCCAGGCATCAGGTGTTCCCAACAGCTAGCAGCCTGGCTGCGATTGAGAGCTGCACCCGATCGCTGATTTTCGAACATCCTTAGGAGCAAGCCCAACCTTTGAATTTAGCCTTCACCCAAGGCGGTGAAAACCGTGGTCGTGGCTCGTACGCCGGGATCACCATCCCATTACAAGCACGGGAAGCCAGGTCGACGATAAGCACAGGCGCATAATCATCGCACAGCACCGCAGTCTGGGCCAGGGAGGTACGTTTGGTTTTGTTAGGGTCCAGCTGCTTAACACTACTAAATTTTTGTGGGCTATACACATTGCGGCAGACGCGTAGTAAAGTTTTTTCGCTAATCAACGAATAAGCCGCCACGCTCGGAGGAGTGCCGACCTCAATAGCAAGGCTGCTCACCAACAGCGCAAGAACCAGCAGTTTAGAGGATCGAGCACCACATAGTTTCATTTGAAACCTCCATCATTACGTTTTACAAGGGCTGGTCAACAGGAGAATCTTTTAACAGCTCACCTCCTGATTGAGCTGCCTGCTTCAGATCAACGCTGCATAGGTGCTCTCGGTTATAAGTCGTCAGGCACCGGGCATGCCGGTTTGAGTGCCTGGCTAAAGCATAGCCGGGCGCAGCGAGCAAAACTCGCAAAAAACTCGCAGGAATAGTCCACACTTCCGAACTAGAAACCTTCCGTTACATATGGCATCGATAGATCAGGAGCCTACAACAGGCAGAAGCCTTTTATAATAAAGGCCGCAATGCCTCCCAGCAAGTAGCAAATCAACCCTCGGGCCTCCTGATCGATGTTGATCGGGCGCAGCGAGGCCCATCCGTTCACTCACACTGTGCTCAAGAGACAGGACACGGTGGTAGCGTGTCCTGCCTCTGTTTGTTATGTAGTGTTGAGCCATATACCGGCAGTTGCGACAGCCAGGCTAGCCGCCGGTGTGACCACCGCCACCAGCACCATTCGAGGTGTCATCCATAATCGTGATGCTTGTTCCCCAGAGCGCATGCAACGACTCGGGCGTGGAAGGCTTAAGCGCCATGTTGGGAGTAAGTGTGGCAACCAGCAGGCAAAGCATAAGTGCGCAGGCACGGGCAGACTTCATGGATTGCATAGTTCTCCTCCATTGCTAGGTTGTGGACTGCGTTCTAATGCGGGGGCCCTCCACGTTAGAACTCGGAGGTCGGCTGCCGAAGCAACGACCGGATGTCTATGCCGCTTACTCTAGTGGGAACATGGCAGACACGATCCGATCGCCTGGCAGTCAAGAAATGACCGCAAATGCACGCTACAGTGGCCGCAGACGATCTTGACTGAGCCGTAGACGATCAGCAGGGACAACGTATGACCACGACAGGCCACCCATACCGAGAGGATCAGGCACCAGTTACCCAGAAATACATACCATTCGAAAGCATCTGTTCACAGCTGTTAGCAGCCTTGCTCCACCAAATGATCGCCGGCTGCCGGTCTGATGATCGCCACGAGTGCCGTCGACACACCTATACTGTTCGCGACGTGACCCCGAGATAACCAGCCAAGCTTTGTAGAAAGGGGAATGTGTATGCTCAAGCGAAGGATTGGACTCCTATCCACTTTGATGACCCTGATTCTGGTGATACAGAGTCTGCTGCCCACCACAGCGGCGAAGAGCCAGCCGATGCAAGAAGCCGATCCTCATCAGGTGTTTTTGCCGCTGATGGGCATGACGGATGCTACTGAAGGAGCCTTTTGGGAAGCTGTTGATCTGCGCCGTCCGAACACGCAGGTCTTTGTCGATACGACGGGTAGCCAGAAGGTCGTGCGTTTTCGCCAGTACACCCAGCCGGTCTTCTTCCAAGATCCAACCACCAAACGCTGGCAGCACATCGATACGCGCATCATCGCCGGAGCCCAGCCAGGCACGTATCGCAATGCGGCGGCAGATTTTGTGGCACGCTTCGCCGGCAGAGCAGCCCAGGCTGCCAGCACGACTCCGCTCCTGCACGTCGGGCGCGCCAATCAGCCGACCATGAGCTTTCGACTGCCTGGTGGAACTCTGCCTACTCCTACCGTCGCCGACGATACGATCACCTATCCGGGCATCGCTCCCGCCAGCGATCTGGTCTATCAGGTGCATAGCTGGGGCATCAAGGAAGAGGTTGTTCTGCATAGCTCAAGCGCAGCCGCGTCTTTCACCATGCTGCTCGACGCTCCAGGTGTGACGCTGAGCGAGCAGCCGGATCGCAGCTGGCTGGCACGTGATACCAGTGGGCACGTCCTGTGGAAGATTCCGGCGCCGATCGGAGCTGATGCGCGCAACGCCGACGCGCCGGTAACGCTGCAAATCACCCAGGAAACCGACGCGCGCTACCGGATGACGCTAGCCGTCGCGGAGAGCTGGCTCAAAGCGCCTGAGCGTGTATTTCCAGTCCGCCTCGACCCCAGCCTCGCGGACCCACGCTACTTCTTCGATGAAAGCTATGTCGAGCAAGATGCCCCAAACACAGCCGCCTGGCACCAGCGCAACCGCTTTGTTGGCTACATCGATGGCCCTGGCCTGAACAAAGGCATCACACGCATCTTCGCGCCGATCGATCTTTCATTCCTACCACCTGGTATGCGCGCCGAGCATATCAACAAAGTAGAGATGGTTTTCACACGGTACACCGTGGCTGATATGCCCAACAACAATGTCGCGACACATCCCTATCCGGCGCTCAGCCCCTGGGACTACGAGACGCTGACCTGGAACAACCAGCCGGCGGTCGGTCCAGCTATTGGTGATGGTACGGTCGTAGCGCCGGGTCGAGGACCAAATCGTTGGAATATTACCGATTGGGCCAAGCGGGTTGTCGGCGGTGAGGTGCCGAACTACGGTGTGTCGATCCGAGCCGACAACGAGACGCAGCCAGGCGCGATCTTCTGGTCCAGTCAATGTACAGCTACAGGCAATTGCGCGCTCACCGAGCGGCCATATCTGGAGGTCGAGGTTGTGCTTGACAGCGGGCTCAACCCGCTGCTGGATACCTGGTCTTTTCCTAACCGCGAGGGCTTGCCCGATTTCAACCAGTTCGTCGAGGAGTACGGCCTGGCCGCAACAACGCATTTGATCACTGAAACCCGCCAGCTTTCGGTAATCACCTCGACGAACACCATGACGCTGCCCATCAGCCTTTCGACGATCGGTCTGACCGCCACGCTGCCGTTAACGCCGACCAGCAGCCTGCGCCCAGCGCCCGGCGACACATATCCCAACGGCCGCTACATTCCTCGTCCAATCGCCTATGCCTACGAGGAAGTGATCGTCAAAGCGATCTATGACGACCAGTTCAGCGAGGCTTATGAGGGAGCGCTCAAAGGCGGCCTCTGCGCGGGCATGGCTGCGACTGTCGCCGATTTCCACAGCGCCGATTCGAATCGTCCGCGACCTGACCAGTACGGTGGAACCGACACCGTACGCAGTATCCCTGATAATCCGCTGGCCCAGGAACTGATCCAGAAATATCACGGTCGTCAGGTCGGCTCGCAGGTGCTTAACTGGCTGGCCCAACAGGGACGCTACAGCGCGACCGGCTTGTACAACCATCTTGCGGCGCACATTGCCATCGACTGGTGGGATAACCCCGAGATCATTGGCATCGCGAAGGGTGCCGGCTGCGACGATATTGAGATCGGCCATGCGCTGCTGCCGTACAAGATCGTGCCACAGCCGAATAACAAAGCACGCATCTATGTCTACGACTCGAACTATCCGCCCACGGCGACCGCCGATGCGGCCAACCGCTATCTTGAGATCGATTTTGCGACCAACACCTGGAGCTATGAGCTGGCACCGGCCACGCAGGCGCGCCCTGCTATTCTGTGGACTGGACAGACGCTGTATAGCACGCCGCTGAGCTTGTTCCGTGAGCGTCCGCTGCTGCCGACTGCCGGCGGCACGGATGTTATGATGGTCAATGGCGGCAATCGCCTGGCCTGGGGCGGTAATCGCCTGGCCTGGGGCGGCAATCGTCTGGCCTGGGGCGAAGATGACGGCACGCATACCGGATGCTATCTCAGCGACAGCGGCCCGACCTTTGTGCAGGAGATCGAGCGCAGCTATCGCCTGACGCCGCTCACCGGCGGCCTAACACCGAAAACTTTCCCGGATACGCTCTTCTTCCCGGCAGGCAATGATTGGACCTTTGTAGGCACCGGCACGGACTCGTCGCAGACGAGCGACATGCTCTTCTTCGGGCCCCACAGCCTGGCAGGCGTCATCAGCACATCGGTCGATACCAGCCGCGATACCGCACACATCGACGCGGCGTTCCGCAGCCTGAGTATGCGCACCACTGACGCGCCCAAGCCGGTTTCGCTCTACCAGATGCATGAAACCGACGCCTGGACCCGCATCTACGCGATCTCGAATACGACGCTCGGGCCAGCCGAGGAGCTTAAGCTCACGGTCAGTTCATCGCTCGACTCCTTCGAGGTTGTTAATAGCGCTCCTGTTTCTAAGACGCTGGATGTCGGCTTTACGCATATCGGCGGCGATGGCATCGGAACGATCGTTTATCCCGAGCAGCCAATCGGTGGCCACGAGCGGCGCATCTACACGCCGATTGATTGGACCGATCTGGCGCATAGCCCGATCCTGGTCGAGATCGATCGCAACGCGGATGGCACCATCGACCGAGTTGAGCTGCTGGGCGGCGACATGTTCCCCGCCGCGACGCTCAGCACCGCCGTGCCGCAGCAGCCGGGCGCAGAGTTCCCGATCCTGACCCATGCCCAGACCGCGCCCGGACAGTTTGGCTGGGCCAACCTCGACTATCCCCTGGCTCCCGGCACCGCGCCTGAGCAGCATATGGACAGCGGCAACGCCGATGTGCTGCGCAAGTGGCTCGTCTCTGGCGGAAAGCCGAACCTCCAGCCCGGCGGCGGTTTAGTTGGCGTCGCAGGCACGCACGGCAACATCTTCAAGGCGATCGGCACGCCAACGCACGGCGATGAGGCGCTCTATCGCGTCGGCGATCTGATGATCGTCCCGCTCTACGATCACGTCGTTCCCAGGCAAGGATCGCGTCCGGCCTACTACCATATTGTGGGATCTGCGGTCGTGCGTATCACCGAGGCTACCAACAATGGGGCCGAGAATGAGGCCTGCACGTCAAATCCTACCTGCAATAAACGCGTGATGGGCCGACTGCTTTTCAAGGTTATCTACTAGCAGCGCTCATAGCCGCGCTGGTGGAAGCTATATCCCACCAGCGCGGCGTGAGCAGGGAGTCTATGGATGAACGATCGAGCGCGACGACGAGGCAAGCTCCAGCTGCAATTTCACTTCGGACTACCACCCGAGTCTGAGGCGATCTACCACAAGCTCTTTCAGGATCTGTTCAAAGATCTGGAGATCGAGCGGCTGGCCGTGTGGGAGCTTCCCGGCGGCAGCATGGGATTTAGCGGGCTATCCATGTTTCTGGCAAAGCCGTTTGGCAGCGGCGATGCCGAGCATAACGCGCTGGTAGTTCGCGTTGGCCCGAAAGCGATCATTGCGGAAGAGCGCCGGAGATACAAGCGCTACATCGAGCCGCTGACCGGCTTCGATCGGCCGCAATCACGGCTGCACGCCAGCGCCGGCGATCTTTCGGCGATCGACTACGATTATTTGCATCATACCGACACCGACGAGCCGCTCCAGACTCTGCGCGATTTCCTCTGGAAAGAGCAAGACGTACGCACCGCGAGCCAGGCCGTCACGGTGCTGATGCTGGAAACGTTAGCGCGTGGCCCCCGGCGCAACCGCTGGTACAACGACGCGCATCGCTTCGATCGGCAGCAGCCGCTCTGGTTCTACAACCGCGTTCTTCCGCCTACGCTCCAGCTTGAGGTGCTTGCGGCGGATGGCGCGGTGGAGGCGGATGCAGCGCTGCCTGACGTGCTGGCCCAGGCAGACGGCCCGGATGGCCGGTCGCTCCACGGCCGGATCATCGCGCTCAAAACAAGCAAGCAATATCCCCGCCTGCAAATCGTCGATCGCAAGCTTGAGGGCAACCAGGCTCGACTGCGACTGCATCTATTCGAGCATACCCCTGCTACATCCGAGCAATACAGCCCGCTGCTGCCAGTCGCCGCCCGCCTGGATCTGTTCGGCCCGGCAGAGATACTGGCGGCACTACCTGACCGTCTTGATCGGATAGTGGTGTACGGGCGCGTGCATGAAACGCGCTACGCCCACTTCGATCGCCTGTACCAGCAGCTTAGCTCAGTAGCACAGACATATCCAGATGGACGCTTGCGCTACGCATCGCGGCTCTTAGCCAACCCGATCCAGCGCTACCACACCTTGCTCTCGCGCCCGCGCGCGCTGCACACCTCGATTATTCATGGCGATATGAATCTGGGCAATATTCTGCTCAGCCGGACCATCACGAACACAACCGCCGTGCAAATGCGGGCATGGCTGATCGATTTCGAGAAGACCGAGCCGGGAGGGCATACGGTGTTCGATGCCGTGAAGCTGGAGACCGAGTATAAGCTGCATATCCTGCCTCACAAACTGCACAGCGTCGACGAGTTTATGCTGCTTGAGCAAATTCTCCACCAGGCCCTGATCGCGCCTGAGGAAGTTGCCGCTGTTCTGGCGCAGCATCCGGCCCTGCGCGAGCCGTATCACTTCATTGCGACACTCCGCCGAACCGTGCTCTGCGATCTGCTCGTCCGTATTCCGCCCGTCGAGTATTACCTGGGGCTGCTTGGCTATGGGCTGGCTGCGCTCAAATATCGCAACCTTTTCAACGCGGAATCCTGGCTCTCGGAGTCGCCGCGCGTGCGACCGCTGGCGGTGGCAGCCTACATCAGCGCCAGCTTCGCGGCATCGGCGATCGACGAGATCGAAGGTGTGACCGCCACCACCGGCAGCTACCCTCAGATCGCGGGTGCTCCACAGCCAACCTTTAAGCTGCCGGATCTCGTCGGACGCGAGCATGTGCTGAGCCAGGCACGCCAGCGGCTGCGGTCAACGCCATCTGTCGTAGTAGTGCATGGCCCGCCCGGCAGTGGTCGCGGAGCGATCGCACAGACGCTCTGCGCTGAGCTGGAGCGATCGCGCGCGTGTATCTGGCCGCACGTGCCGACAGCAGGCTTGATTCGCGATCCCGAAACATTGATCGCTGCGCTTGTCGGCATGTTGCGTGAGCAGGGAAATACGACGCTCCCTACACGGCTACTGTCGGAAACCCATCAGCTCAGCATAGGTCAACTGCATGTGCACTGGGCCAGCGCCTGCAACCAGCTAGCTGTCGCGCTCGACGACTCGCCGCAGCCGATCGTCGTGCTGCTCCAGCTGGAGCAGGCCAGCGCTCAGCTCCAGGCGTTTATCACGCTGCTCGCCCAGGCGGTACGACGAGCAACCCTGGTGATCGTCGTCGACTATCCTCTGCATGATCTTGATGCACATATGCAGATCGCCGTGCCGCCGCTGGAGCAGCAGCATATAGAGACCTATGTGCATACCCGGCAGCTACAGCTTGATCAAGCCGGCATCGTGCATCTGCATCGCGCATCGCTTGGACTGCCCGGGCTCCTGCTCAGGTTGGTGAATGAGGCACGCCAATATCAAGATCGCTGTGGCTCCTTTCAGGCTGCGGTCATGCAGCTTCCGATCTCGAAGCATATCGACGAGTTTTGCGATCATGTGCTCCAGCGCTTCCCGCCGCTTGTTAAGCAGCTGATCGAGCTGGCGGCTCTGGTGCGCGAGAATAGCCCCGACGTACTGGAGCACGTCGAGAGCCTGTTCCGCAGCATGGCGGTCAGCCTGAGCCGGGTAGAGTCCCAGGAGATCGATCAGGCCGCGCGCGAGTACCGGCAGCTGGTGCAACAGGATAACGATCTCCTATCGCTGCTGACGGCTCGCGCGCTAGAGCGGATGCGGGCACGGCCGGACTTCCGCAGGATCGCCGGCTTTGTCGCGCAGTGGCTCGCCGAGCACGCCCTGGCCGATCACTATGCCATAGCTCAGTATTGGGCGCTGGCAAAGCAGTGGCCGGCGGCGTCCGAGACCCTGGCGCGGATTGTCGACGAGCCGAGCTTGATGTTTAGCTCACGCTGCCAGCAGCTGTACGATCTCACGTTGCTGGTGCTGGAGCATGAGCAGGACCACAATGAAGAAGAGCTGTTTGAGCTGGCTGGCAACTGCGCGGCGTATCTAGGCAGCTACAAAGCAGCAGCAGCCCACTATGAGCGCGTCATAGCGATTCTGCCGGCGAGCGATCCGTGCTATGCGCGGATGAGTGTTCAGCTGCTACATGTCCTGGAAGCGGCCGGTGAAGACACCGCAGCGCTCTGCCAGATATTGCTCCGCCAGGTCAAGCCGACACATCCGCTCTATGCCCTGTGTCTCGCATATCAGGTTACGCCCGACGATGCTTCTGCCGCCCAAACCCTTGAAACTACCATCCAGCTGCTGGAAGAGTCGCGCGCCCAATGGAACGGCGATGCTTTATTTTACGAAGAGCAGCTAGTACGGCTCAACGACACGCTCGCGTATGTTGCCTACCTACGAGGCGATTTTAATACAGCGATAGATATCTTTACGCGCATTCGGGTTACGGCCAAGCATGTGTTGAACAATCGAGCGCTGACGGCGCGGATCGATGGGTTACTGGGCGGACTGTATATGTACCGTGGTCAAGCGCGCGATCTGATCCGGGCGCGGCAAAGCTTTAAGACTGTGCTCAAGCTTCGGCAGGAGCTAGGCGATCGAGTAGGTCAGATCTACACGGCCCAAAATCTAGCGTTTCTGATCCAGAATCAGGCATCTTCGATCGAGCAGTGGGACGAGGCCGAGCAGCACTACACGCGGTACGAGGACATGGCTCAGCAGATCGATGGTGCCAAAGCCTGGCTCCTGGCAGCCAACCATACGGAGCTGTTGATCCGGCGTGGACACTTCCAGCGTGCCCACGCATTGTTTGAACGCGGCCTCGACGATCACCGCTGTGATCAAGACACCCTGGCGCTGCTGCTGCTCAACCAGGCCAAGGCGGCGCTCTGGGAGTGCGATACAGCGCAGTTTCAGATGTGTGTTGCGCGCTTTCAGGCTGCGACCGGCAATATCGAGCAGCGCATTGAAGATCGGCTAGAGTGGCTCCAGCTATCGCTAGAAGCCCATCTCCTGCTCGGCACTCCGCTTGACGCGACGATCGCCGCGCATGTTCTAGAAGTTAAGGTGTCTCCCGTCGATCAGCCGCTGATAGCCGCTATGTGGTCATTCAGCCGTGGGCTGCTCGCTCTGGCCGAGAACCAGCTGACGATGGCTATAGCAATGTTTGCCGACAGCCAATCGCTTTGGGGAACCGCCGGATTTCACTATCACACCGCCATCGCTCTGCTCTGGAATATACAGGCGCAGCTACAGATGCAAGACTATCCGCAGGCATGTCTCAGTATCGATCAGGCCAGACGCATCCTGGAGCCGTTTGGCGAAACGCCCGCGCTGCATCGTCTGCATGATCTGACGTGCCAATTGGAGACCCCAGCATGACAATTCGCTCATATCGAAGCCTCCGGGAGCACCAGCCTGGACCGTTTTTGACAGGCTTAGCCCAGCCGCATGTGATCCGCTCGATCCCAGCGGTGCCGGAGCCGTTTATTGGATACGCCACGCAGCAGCGCCGGATCACCGAGCGATTGGCGCAGCCCGGGGTGATTGCAATCAGTGGGATGGTTGGGAGTGGAAAAACCGCGCTTGCCGCAGCGTATCTGCATCAGTGTGAGCTTACGAGCCATTGGATCGAGATCGAGGCCGGCCTCAACGACTCGATCGATGCGCTGCTCTGGCAGCTCGCCCAGCCGCTGGCAGCCGGCGCTCCCACAATCTGGCGCGCCCTGCATCGGGTTCAGCAGTCGTCCTGGCACTACCCGGCACTGACTCGCCTCCAGATGATTCTCGAAGGCTACGCGGCGCTGTCCAAGCCAATGCTTGTGTGTATCGATCGGATAGAGCGCGTGGCGCAATCACCGCTTGAGCGCCTGATCGTGAGCCTGTGCGACTATGTGGCGCAGATGCGGCACACCAATCTTAAACTGCTGCTGTGTGGCCGCGCCATACCCTATGATCTGCATCCGTACAGCCTGCCACCATTGGAGGGCCTCTCAGCTCAGGAGATAGGCGCGTGGGCCGAACGGATCGGAGTACCTCTGGAGCACACGGTTACCACGCAGCTCCATAGCGAGACCGGCGGGCTGCCGCAAGCGCTAGCGCTGATCTTGACGGAGCTGCGTGAATCTGGAGATGTTGCTAGCCGGCACCTGATGGCGCTACCTCAACTGCGCCGGTTCGTGAATCGCGTACTCGGCGAGCTACCTGCGGACGCCAGGACCATACTCAAGCGCCTGGTGCTGGGAGAGGACAGCCCGGCCTCGATTGGCTTCGATGATCTATCACATTTAGATCTTTTGGAACGGCACGGTCTACTACAGTGCATAGCTGAGCACAAGATCGCTGTACATCCGCTGATCCAAAGCTTCGTCATGTACCATCTCAGCGCAGGATAATGTATGGACGATCGACCTGTTGAGTACCGGGCTGAGCTGATTCAGCCACTGCTAGCCAGTGTTGCCGCCGGCGAGTGCTGTAGCGTGGTTGGGATCAACGGCGTCGGCAAGAGTAACCTGGTTCAGCATATGCTACGTCCAGATGTCATTGGGCACTATGTGGGTGCGAGCGCCCCGCAGCTACGATTCATGTACATTGACAGCAATATGCTCGTCGATTGGAGCCACTGGGGGCTGTTCGAAGGACTGGCCGAGGTCCTGCTGACAACGCTGGGCTCCGAGCTGCCCTCTGAGGTTGGCGCAGCGCTGCTCCAGCGACACGCACAATATCTTGAACTGAAGAAAGATCCTGCGCTCATGTTTCGCCACTGCGCCGACGTTGTGCGTGTTATGTGTATGCATTGGGCGCTGGTGCTGCTGTTTGACGAGTTCGATCCGCTGTTTGCGCAGCTCAGCGCTCAAACCCTCCGCAATCTACGCGGCCTGCGTGATCGTCATAAATATCGGCTTATGTTTCTAACCTTTTCGCGCAATTCCTTGCTGGCGATCCACAGCAATGACGACTGGGACGACATCGAGCCCTTTGCCGAGCTGTTTGCACTGCGCGAGCTGGGAGTGCATCCGCTACGCTCCCACGATGCCCGCGCCGAAGTCGTTCGTTTTGCTATGCGACACGCCACCAATATTGGCGAGGCGGTCCAGCAGCGCATTGTTCGATTGAGCGGCGGGCATCCGGCATTGATCCGCACGCTGACTCAGGCGGCGCTCAAGGATCAGCTGGCGCATAGCGAAGCGCAGATCCTGATGATCCCCGCTGTGCGTCTGGAATGTGTCAAAATATGGAACGATCTCACGGCTGAGGAGCAGATCGGGTTACGGCTGGCGTCACGTGGAGCACCGCTGAGTCCCGCCCAATCCGGCGAGCTACTGTTGAAAGGGGTGTTGAGGCGAGATACGACGGGCGAGCTTGTGATCTTTAGCCCGTTGTTTACTCACTATCTCAGGGCGCTTGACGCCGTGAAGATGACGCCTGACTCCGCGCCGATACTGGTGAATACGCACTTGCACAGCGTACACTATTACGGCCAAAATATTACGGACACGATCTCTCGGCTCGAATACCGTCTGCTTGAGCACTTGTGGCAACATCCTAATCAGATCCGTCCAGTCCAGGATGTGGCAGAGGCGGTATATCCAGGTGAAGCCTATACAGATTTGGAGCGACTGCGCATACTAGCTCGGCGGCTGCGCAAACGTTTGCGCCAACTTGCGCCCGATCAGCCTGTGCCGTTCACCATCTCGCGCATGCACGGGTACCGCCTGGATCTTCCAGAGTCAGACGGAGCAACGTAGCGGCCCCAGATCCTTTGCGTCTGCCCGCTCTCTTCGTCGAATCACGTCCGGTATTGGACTCGTGGTAAGTATGATTCTGGCAACTATCTGGATGATCGAGGGCGATGTGCCAACATCCTCTCTACCGACAATCACAACAGCTCCCACCAGCATGGTGGAGCAAAATATAGATCCGAGTCATGATGCGGCTCCAACAGCACTACCGTCCACAGACACGAAACAGGAAGTTTGCAGGAAAGCGACTGTTGCTATTGATGGACTACGCTTGCGATCACACCCAAGTACGACCGGAACTGAGATCACCAAACTCCCTAGAGGAGCCATTATCGAGGTCCAGTGTGATACTGCGCCAATTCATGACGATGGAGTCATCTGGCTTCATATTCGGTTCAGAGGTCAGACTGGATGGGTTGCCGAACGAAAAGATGATGTCCGTTATCTCGAACATGGAACTGGAGGTAGTGAAACACCCTGATTATCGTATCCTCTGCAATCGCCATAGCAAGAGCAATCAAACAAAATAAGCCTCACGGTTTTGGATACCTTCCTTAAACGGCAGGGAAGGTATCCAAAACCAAGACAAGTATGCACAAAATCCTTTACACAAGACATTTTTCTCTCATAGACCAGTTTGCAGAAGTGATGTTGGATTTCACGAATGCCATGTGGGATTCCAACCCCATCCTACCTCATGTGACTTTCTGTGGGGCTTTTTATGGGACTTTTCCCACGTGTTGCCATTTTATCGCATCCGAATGCCACAAACACAAATCCCTCGCTGTCCCGCATTAATTTATGGGCCAAGTACCGATATTTCGTCCCTCATCAGCCCGCATTTCTTGTTTGTAGCA
>DASWTQ010000561.1:0-17298 GCA_036402055.1 Herpetosiphonaceae bacterium | reverse complement strand
CAGCGCGGCGCGATACAAAAAGACGACTCTAGCTTCGGGCATCGCCTCATGCAGAAGATCGCCGAGGCTCGTCACATAGCTGCGAAACTTGAAAGCCCAATGCTGCTTGCCGGCGAGGCGCGTGTGGGCACACATAACGTTCAGACAGTCGTGCAGCAGCGTGATGATCTCAGGATCATCGGCCTGGCCCGAGGAGTGCAGGATCAGCAGCTGCGAGAACACATCCGGCTCCGAAAAGCTGGCGACGTCGGCGATTGCATCAAAGACGCGGCTGACCAGCGTCGAGCCGCAGCGGCCGGTCGAATAGATCAGAATGATGCGCGCGGGATCGATCTGGCTTTGCGATGCTAGCTCATGCAGCGTGCTGTAAGGAACCGCGATCAGCCGCCAGGCCGTCTCGTACTGCGCTTGAAAGTAGAACGGCGCGTGCAGCGGATCGTGAGCGGGCGGTGTTTCGACAAAGATCGCGCGCCGGTGATCGTGGTCCAGACAGTATAAGCTGATGTTTGGCTGCTCGATCACTACCCGCGCATCGACGGCGCTTCCCTCACGATACCGGAAGTCGGCCGGGGAAACAATGCCGAACGGAATGTCCTTGACTCTCGCCTCGATCAGCAGCTCACAGGCTGTCGTATGCATAGCGCGTCTCTTTCTGATTGACGATCTTGAGTAGTCTAGCAGATCTTCGGATCGGCGCTGCGCCACGGCGACAAACAGATCCGTTTATGCAACTGTAACGCCCGCTACATCCCGCTGCTTGATCGTCTGCTATGATAGCGCTGACTGAACCAATCTTCTTAGCACACGAGAGCAGACATGTCTAACACTCGACCGCCGCTGACCCGCCAAATCGTTCACTACCGCCTGCAAGAAGTCCAGATGTTGCTCCTGTCCGCGATCGCCGGTTTGTCGGAGGCTGAGCTGAAAGCCACACCGATGACGCCCGACTGGAGCGCGCTCGATATTGTCCGCCATCTCAGCGTATGGATCGATCTTACCGCTCGCACGCTGGCGAACTGGCACGGCAAGCAAAACTGGGTGCTGCGCGATGCGACATTGGACGACTTCAATGCCGAGATGGTCGCCGAGCGAGCTAACACGTCGCTTGACGAGGTGATCCAGCATATCGTGAACGGCTACAGCGAGTATGCCAAAACGCTGCTTGACTGCACCGACGAGGAGCTTCAAGAGCGCACGATCGCGCCGTGGGACCGCGACATGAGCCGGCTTGAGATGATCTACGGCGTGCTGGAGCATGATCTTTATCATCTCAAAGAGCTGAACCAGGTGCTTCGGCAGTCATAGCCAGGAGGTGACGTATGAGCGACGCCAGCGCCTACTTGCTCAAGCTGGCCCGGCGCGTTGCCGAGCCGTATCGACAGCTGCCGCAGCTGCGCGCCTTCATCGTCACGGGCTCGGTCGCCGACGGCAGCGCCGATGTCTACTCGGATCTGGATCTGATCGCCTACTACGACGAGTTGCCCTCTGACGACGAGCTAGCCGCTGCCCGGCAGCACAACCAGGCCGAGAACTTCGTCTGGTTTGTTCAGGCACGCGAAGAGGGCACCGTCGCCGATATGTACGATGTGCATGGCGTGCAGTGCCAGCTGATGCATAACACGATCGCCGCCTGGGAGCAGCAGATGGCGCTGATCCTTGAGCAGCACGAGGTCGCTACGCCGCTCCACAAAGCGATGTCGGGCGTCCAAAAGTCGATCCCGCTGCATGGCCCCGAGCTGATCCGCCAGTGGCAAGAGCGGATCGCCGACTATCCCGAGCCGCTGGCCCGCGCGATGGTCGAGCACCATCTACAGTTTTTTCCGCTCTGGGGCCTGCAAGCGTACCTGGATGCCCGCGACGCCGCGCTGTGGCGCTCCCAGATGCTGCTTGAGGCGGCGCAAAATATTCTGGGCGCGCTGGCCGGCTTGAACAGGCGCTACTATACGACCTTTCAGTTCAAGCGTACGCGCCACTTCGTCGAGCAGCTGGCGATCGCGCCCGAGAATCTGGCCGATCGGCTGGAATATCTGCTGTTGGCCGAGCCAGGACCGGCCGCTGCCGAGCTTGAGCGATTGGTCCAGGAAGTCGCAGAGCTGATCGAGCGCCACATGCCCGAGGTCGATACCAGCGGCGCGCGCAAACGGCTCGGCTGGCGGCGACCGGCGTGGCAGATGCGCGACGATGCGGAGCTGTAAGCGCCGGGTACGCAATTCAGGAGGACAAATCATGCGCCAGATGTCACCCGAGGAATACAGGGCGTTTCTCACCGAGCGGCCACGCACCGCCAGCCTGGCCACAGTCCGCGCCGACGGACGGCCACACGTCGCGCCGATCTGGTTTGAGCTGGACGGCGACGATCTGATCTTCACAACCTGGCATACCAGTATCAAAGGACAGAATCTGCGGCGCGATCCGCGCGTCTCGCTCTGTATAGACGACGAGGCGCCGCCGTTTGCGTTCGTGCTTTTCGAGGGAACCGCGACCATCAGCGAAGATCTTGATCAGCTGCGCATCTGGGCCACGCGGATCGCGGCGCGCTACATGGGCAGCGATCAGGCCGAGTCCTACGGGCAGCGCAACGGCGTGCAGGGCGAGCTGCTGGTGCGCGTCACGCCGACCAGGATCGTCGCGCAGGCCGGCGTAGCCGACTGAGCAGGAGCCGTATGCTATTACATGATGCGCAGTCGTTCCCCTAACAGCAATCGGCGGAGATCGCCATGAGCTTCGACATCGACAAGAACGAGCTGGCGCGCCGAATCACAGACGCGTACGGGCAGCTCGCCGGGCTGATCGATCAGCTCTCGCCCGAGCAGATGGAGCGGTCGCACGCAATCGGCGCACTGTCGATCAAGGATCTGCTGGCGCATCTGATCGCTCATGAGCAGCGCGCACTTCAGGAGCTGCATTCTGCCCGGCAGGGCCAGCAGCTGCCGATCGATCACGCCGCCAACGATGCATTCAACGCGGGAGCGGTCGCCGCCGCTACGCCGCTCGACGCGAGCAGCGTCCGTGCCGCCTGGGAACGATCCGTACAGCAGGTGCTGGCCGCAATCCGGGCCCTACCTGACGCCGATTTCCTGCTCAGCAGCGCGCTAACTCAAATCCTGGAAGATTCGATCGACGGCGCGCTCGGCAACAACACATATGGGCACTACATCGAGCACCGGCCGGAGGTTGAGGCGTGGCTCGATCATCTAAAAGTAGGCAACGGAGGAGGAGCGAACAATGGCGGAGGAATCTAGCCTTGAGCAGCAGCTCGACGAGCAGCGCCGGCTCGTGCAGTGGTTGCAAAAAGAGCTTGAGCGACAGCGCAAACAAAACACCGAGCTGCGCAAAGCGGTCGCCGAGCTGGCGCGAACATTTCAGGCATCGCTAGCTGAGGCATACTACGCCGGTGAGCAGGGCGATATTCAGCGCGTCCGTGAAGTTACGCGCACCAATCAGGCCAACTGGCAGCACTACCTGGAGCAGATCATCGCGGCGAGTAGCCGGGAGCAAAACTAGGAACACACGAACAAAGGAACAAAAGCCCCTCTCCTGTCGCAACCGAGGCGGAAGCCCGCCGAGGTTCGGGGAAGGGGTTGGGGTGAGGGCCTAGAGCCAGCTCCCGATGCTTGGTGCTCTGCTACATCTGGAATGGCCCTTTAGGCTGTACGATCTTCACGTTGATATGATCGACGTAGTCCGTAAGCTGCTGCCGCAGCTGCGCCCAATCGCGACTTTGCAAAAGCCCAAGCGCGTCCGTGCGGCTCTCCATCAAGCCTGAGACGACCATTTCAGGACCATTGCCGTACATGGTGTACCACACATCGTTGATTTGCAGCCCGAGCACGCCAAGCGTTGGGCTAAGCTCGTTGACCGCAAACTCGATGTAATCTTTTTCTTTGCCTTCCTGGATGTCCCAGGTCATGATTACTTTGACCATACTCGTATTCTAACATGCTCTGGCTCTTTCAGCAGATCATGCGCTGCGTCTCGCCTGCCGCTCCCGCGCTGAGCCGAGCGCTCACCACGCGCCGCATTAACAATTGTTGGAGGTCGCGCTATACTATCGCTGCTTAAGCATATCCGCATAAGGAGGTCGAATGCCGAGCGTCGATTTTTCGCAGTACTACAAATACGACGAGCTGGTCGCTATTCTCCACGAGTACGCCGAGGCTTATCCACAGCTGGTTCAGCTTACATCGATCGGCAAGAGCTACGAGGGTCGCGATCTGTGGCTGATGATGATCACGAATCAGGCGACCGGCCCGGATGTCGAAAAGCCGGCCTACTGGCTCGACGGTAACATCCACGCCTCGGAAGTCACCGGCTCGACGGCGGCGCTGCATGTGATTCATCGCCTGCTGGACGACTACGAGTCCGACGCAACGGTGCGCCACCTGGTCGACGAGCAGGTTTTTTATGTACTGCCGCGCTTCAATCCCGACGGCGCCGAGTATTCGCTGACGACGCCGTACCCGATTCGCAGCTCAAAGCGTCCGTATCCTTTCGAAGAGCCGCAGGACGGCCTGTATCCTGAGGACATCGACGGCGACGGCAAGATTTTGCAGATGCGGATCGTCGATCCGGCGGGCGAGTGGCGCATCTCGGAGCACGACTCGCGGCTGATGGTTCGTCGCCAGCCGCACGAGATCGAGGGCACGTTTTATCGCATCTTTAGCGAAGGGATCATCCGCAACTGGGACGGCGTGAACATCAAGATCGCGCCGGCCGCCTATGGCCTGGACATCAACCGCAACTTTCCCTACGAGTGGCAGCCGGAAGCCCAGCAGCGCGGCGCAGGGCCGTATCCGGCCTCCGAGCCCGAGATTCGCGCGGTTGTCGATTTCATCTCGCGCCATCCCAACATCCACGGCGCGATCACCTATCACACCTACAGCGGCGCGATCCTGCGACCGTTCAGCAATCGCTCCGACGAGCAGGTCGATACACACGACCTGACGGTCTACAAAAAGATCAGCGATCGCGGCACTGAGCTGACGGGCTATCCCGGCGTGTCGGTCTACCACGGCTTTCGCTACGAGCCGAAAGAGTTTATCGTCGGCGTGTTCGACGATTGGGTCTACGATCACTTCGGCATCTTCGGCTATACCGTCGAGCTGTGGGACATCGTCGGCGAGGCGGGCATCAAAGAGCGCGATTTTATCGGCTGGATGAAGGACCATCCCGAGGAGGATGATCTCAAGATCTTGAAGTGGAACGACGAGCAGCTCGACGGCGCGGGCTATCACACCTGGCGACCCTTCGAGCATCCGCAGCTGGGCAGCGTCGAGATCGGCGGCTGGGAGACGATGTATACCTGGCGCAATCCGCCACACAAATTCTTAGAAGAAACCTGCCGCAAAAATACTGAGTTTGTGCTCGCAGCCGCTGCCGCCGGGCCGAAGCTCAAGATCCGCGAGTTCAGCGCCACGCCGCTGGGCGAAGATCTGTACCGCGTGCGGCTGGTGCTGATTAACACCGGCTTCCTGCCGACCTACGGCTCCAAGCAGGCCGAAAAGCGCAAGGCGGTACGTCCGATCCGAGTTGAGCTGGTGCTAGCCGACGATATGACGCTGGAGGTCGGCGAGCGGCGCCAGGATATTGGGCAGCTCGAAGGCCGATCCAACAAAGTGATGCTGTGGGGCGGCTCGGTCTCCAACGATAATCTCACGCACGTCGATTGGCTGGTCCGCGCGCCAAACGGCGGCTCGGTCACGGTAGCAGCGCTCGCTCAGCGGGCGGGGACGGCACGCGGCAGCGTTGAGCTGACCGGGAAATAGAAGAACAAAGGAACAAGGGAACAAAGGAACAAAAAAAGAACCAAGAGCTGCGCCGAAATCAAGAGGAGAGCGGTTCTTGGTTCTTGGTTCTTGGTTCTTCGTCTCACCAGCGCCAGGTGACCCAGCGGTCGGGATCGCAGGTGTTGACCCAGATCACGCCCTGCCGATCGCGATGATCAGATTCGCGAATCTCCCACGTGCCCTGAAAGCGGCTCAGGTCGGCCTCGGTGATCTGTAGCTCGGCAAGACGCTGGGCATAGACGCGGTTTTCCTCTTCCTCGGTCAGGTCGCCCCAGTTTTCATCCAGCACGATGCTCAAGAAATGGCTGGCCCGGCACAGCCGCTCGTACAGCTCGGGCTCGATCGGCTCGATCCGCGCGGATGCCCACGGCGTTTCGTAAAAATAGTTGGTCAGGCTGCCGACCAGTTCTCCGTTAGAGTAGAGCTTCATTGCGATCCTAGGGCCCTCACCCCTGATGCTGCGCATCTTCCCCTTCCCCGTCGTCACGGGTCCCTTTCCCGTTCCTGTGCGACAGGCGAGGGGATTTTTGGTACTTCTTTGTTTCTTTGTTCTTTGTTCTTTGTTCTTTGTTCTTTGTTCTGCCTTTTAGGTTCTAGGTTCTGGGTTCTAGGTTCTTCTAAACCGTTCGTTCCCGCTCGGTCTCGCCCATGAGCAGCCGCTGGATCAGCGCGATCGTCTGGGCGGGATGCTCAAGCTCAGGCGTGGCACGAGCGCGATCGATGAAGTAGAGCGGCACGTGAGGATTAACTGCCGCCAGCCGCTCGGCGTTTTTGCGCCCAACCTCGCGCTCCTGCGCGCCCCAGATCATCGCGGCAGGAACATTGAGGTCGCGCAACTTGACGGCGAAATCGAAGCCGAGGTCGCCGGACAGGAACGGCAGCGCGGAGTAGGCGGCGTTGGGCTGACGCGCCGAGTAGAGAAAGCCATTGACGATCTCGTCGCTCACGCCCGCCTTGTCGTAGAAGCCTTGCTTCAGCAGCCAGGAGCGGCTAAAGCTGCGGCGATGAAAGAGCACTCGATAGAACTGCTGATTGAATGGCTCCTTGCGCGCCAGCGTCGTGAGCGTTCGGCGCAAGAGCGGACCAAATGCGTCCTTGCCAAAATCTTTGCTGCCGGTTGGAGCCACCAGCACCAGGCGTACAAACAGCTCAGGCTTGATACAGGCCAGATCGGCGACAAAGCCTGCCGCCAGGGATTGTGCAACGACCAGCGCGGGCTCGCCGATATGTCGCAGCAGCGCGTCAAGCTCGGCAACATAATCTTCGGGCAGAAGCCAGCGCTGCGGATGCTCCGAAAGCCCCCAGCCCACCCAGTCGGGCACGATCACACGGTAGCCTGTAGTGAACGCGGGCGCGACCTTGCTCCAGATCCAGGATGATGCACCGCCGCCGATACCATGCAGAAACACCAGCGGCTGTCCCTGCCCGGCTTCGTAGTACACCATAGCGCCGGCGGGGGTGGCAACCGTGCGCCTGACAAAACCGTGCGCCGTAAAATCCCTGGTCGGATCGCCGATGTCGGGCTGTCGCAGCGCCGCGACAGCGCCAACGCCTGCCAACGCTCCCAGACCGACTAACCATGCTCGTCTATTGCGCGCCATTGCCTACTGCTCCATGCGAAAATCTGATGCTGGCAGCTTCCCGCTCCAGTCTCACTTTGGACTTTGTTCGAAGCAATATGCTTGCCGGGGAATCGTGATCCATAAGAATCGAGGAGAACGCCCAGCACTCTCCTCGTCGCTAACGCTACCATAATTGAGACTGCGCTACGAATCGCTAGCTCCCAGCGCTGGAGCTTTGGGATACTCAGCAATGTAGCGAATAATCACATCTGCGGCTTGTTTATAGCCGCCCGATGCCGAAATCGCCACCTGCATCTTCGCGGCCTCCTGCCGAAAGCTCGGCTCGTTCAGCACACGGTAGGCGGCGCTGCGCAAAACTTCGCCGTTCAGCCCGAGCTTGTCAAGCGCAAGGCCAAGACCCAGCGCATCTACTCGCTGCGCAGTGATCGCTTGCTCAGCCATCTGCGGTATGACGATCAGCGGTACGCCGAGTGAGAGCGCTTCCATGGTGCTATTCATGCCGCCGTGCGTAATGAAGACATCGGTGTTGGCGAGCACCGCAAGCTGCGGGTGATAGGGCGCGACAATGAAATTAGCGGGGATGTCGCCGAGCCGTGCCGGATCAACCCGGCTGCCGATCGACATGACCACTTGCCACTCGCTATGACCAAACGCCTCCAGGCACATTGCGAAGAACTCGGGATCTTCGTTGAAGAGCGTGCCGAGCGAAATATACAGCGTCGGTCGCTCGGCGCTGCGCGTGACGGGTGATGCCGTCGTGGTGGAGGGCAGAATCGATGGCCCAACAAAAACAAAGCTCTCGTCGAAGTCTTTGCCTGGCGATTGAAACTCGCGTGGCACAAAAACAATATTTAGCGCCTCTGTATGCTCATAGATGTCGGTGGGCTTGCTTACCGGGACGTTGTACGTCGTGGCAAGCTCAGCGATCGCGGCTTGAATTCCGGCCTGGATCGCGGCTACCTGCTCCTCTGGAACGATCTGGCCGTCCTGCGGTCCGGGGATAGCGCCCATCGCGCCGGGGCCGGGAGGCATTCCCGGACGGCGCATATGCGGCGGGACGTGGCCAAGCGCGCCGCTGCGAACCATCAAAACATCTTTAAGCGGCTGATCCGTCTGCGGCAGCGCTCCTGGAATATGGGTTACAGACATCGGCGGCAGCTCTTTGCGCGGCTCCTGCACGCGTGTCAGAATACCGCCGGCATGAGTTGTGAACAGCATAATTGCTGGAAGGTCCAGAATATGGGCGACACAGCGGCCGGCGACGCAGAGCGTATCGTAGATGATATAGTCCGGCTCTGAGGCGCGTATGTCTTCCAGAACCTGCGGCAGGATATGTAGCGCTTCTTTAATCACGAGCAGCGAGAAATCGGCAGGGTTCGTTTGCAGCGTCATGTCGGTGAAGAGCGTATCATACGGCCGGTAGAGCGCTCCCATCTGCTCCAAACGCTCCTTGAAAGCATCCGAGGAATAATAGATAACTTCTTCGCCGCGTGCTACCAGCTCTTGTACCACAGCCAAGGTTGGATTGACATGCCCGTGAAGCTGCATGCCGAGGATGACGGCTCTTCCCATATCGAGGGACTCCTAGCAACATAGGGTACGCCATGAGCGCACCGGGGGATGCCCGATCTGGCACTCGATTATGGTAACACAGGTTTAGGATTTGTTAAAATAGCCCAAAAGTATAGCTACATTCTCATCTTCGCGGCATGGCACAGAGAACGGTGTTGCGCGTCTCGAAGGGCTAATCAGGCGCGCTGGAGCGTGAAGCAGAAGCGCGCGCCCTGGCCCAGCTGGCTCTCGACGGTGATCGTGCCGCCGTGCGCCTCGATCAAGCCACGCGCGATCGTTAAGCCCAGGCCCGCGCCGCCCGAGCGCTCGGCTCCCTGGCGCGTGCGCGAACGCTCGCCGCGAAAAGAGCGCTCGAAGACGTGTGGCAAATCGTCAGGCGGGATGCCCTCGCCGGTATCCTCGATCTCGATCTGCACCAGCTGGCCGCAGAGCTGCGCCCGCAGCAGAATCGTGCCGTCGGCGGGCGTGTGGCGGAGCGCGTTGCTCAGCAAATTGTGAAACACGCGCTGAAGCTTGGGCGGACTCATCAGCACCGGATCGATCTCGCCCACAACCTCGCCGACCAGATGCACGCCCTGCTGCTCGGCCTGCGGCTGGAAGCTCGACAGCATATCCGAGATCAGATCGTGGAGCGATGCGCGCTCAAGATTAAGCCGCAGCACGCCGGCGTCGATCTGCGACAGCTCGAACAGATCGTCGACTAGCTGGCTGAGATGGGCGATCTCGTATTGCGCCGAGCGCAGGTAGCGCTCCTCGGTCGTGGGATCGGCGGCGATACCATCGGCGAGCGCTTCGATCAAGGCGCGGACTGCCGACAGCGGCGTGCGGAGGTCGTGGGAGACGGCGGCGATCAGATCCCGCCGCGCCTGCTCAAGCTCGCGCTCATGGGCGGCGGCCTGTTTCAGCGCGGCGGCCATATGATTGAAATCTGCGGCCAGCAGCGCGATCTCGTCGTGGCCTGCGCTCGGCAGCGTTGTGTCGAGCTTGCCCGCCGCCAGCTGCGCGGTTCCGGCCCGCACCTCCGCAATGCGACGTGCGATCGGTGTGGCCCAGAGCAAGCTCAGCCCGATCGCCAGCAGCGCCGCGAAGAGCAGCATCGTCAGCAGTAGCGCCAGATCGTGCTCCGA
The DNA here is from genome assembly GCA_036402055.1 of Herpetosiphonaceae bacterium. Classification (GTDB taxonomy): domain Bacteria; phylum Chloroflexota; class Chloroflexia; order Chloroflexales; family Kallotenuaceae; genus LB3-1. The sequence goes on along the minus strand of DASWTQ010000561.1, from coordinate 7,230 downwards.
GATGAACATCTGCTGCGCGCCGACCAGCATCATACCGACCAGCAGCAGGCTGCCGAGCAGACTCGCGCCGACGAGCTGGCCGCGCACACCGCCGATCCGAGCCAGAACATTGGGCCGCAGCAGGATCAGCGCGCACAGACCGCCGCCACCGCCGACCACGCCCAGCAGCAGCGCGATCGCGAGGAGATCGGCGCGGGGAATGCCGAGCAGCGTTACCGCCACTGCCAGCGTGAGCGCCAGCGCTCCCAGGAGAAACAGCAGCGCAGTGCCGAGCGTACGCGCCAGGCTCATCGCTCGCCTCCCCAGCGATAGCCGACACCCCAGACGGTGAGCAGGTAGCGCGGCTGCGTGGGATCGGCCTCGATCTTTTCGCGCAGACGGCGCATGTGAACCGTGACTGTGCTGGTATCGGCGGCGAAGGCGTAGCCCCAGACCGTATCCATCAGCTGATCGCGAGTAAAAACGCGATTGGGATGCGACGCCAGGTAGTGCAACAGATCGAACTCGCGCACCGTCAGCGTAACCGGCTCGCCCCTGACGACGACCTCGCGCGTGTTGGGATCGATGCGCAGATCGCCGAAATCGAGCACCTTCTCGTCGCTGCGTACGGCCGTGGACTCGTTGACGCGCCGCAGCACAGCGGCAACTCGTGCCGCCAGCTCGCGCGGGCTGAAGGGCTTGGTAACATAATCGTCGGCGCCCACGCCCAGGCCAATAATCCGGTCTTCTTCTTCGCCCTTGGCCGTCAGCATGATCAGCGGTACGCGGCGCTCGGCCTGAATCCGGCGGCAGACCTCCAGGCCGTTGAGCTTGGGCAGCATCAGATCCAGCACCACGAGATCCGGCTGATGCATGCCGTTGAGCCGCAGCGCCTCGTCGCCGTCCGCCGCCACCACGACCGTATGCCCGTCGCGCCGCAAATACAACCCGACGACCTCGCGAATATTCGGCTCGTCGTCGACAACCAGAATCGTCGCCATGTTCGTTTCCATTTCGTAATTCCTTCGATTATAGCGCGACGTTTCCACTCGCCGATCGTGTGTCGATCCCACTATTTCAGCGGCGCGGTGGCAAAGTTCACGCTAAAGCGGCGACACCAGATCGTGACCGAGTTGAACGCGCTCACGTCGAGATCGGCGGGCAGCTCGTAGTTCTGGTTGCCCTGATTGCCCTTCAGGCGACCAAGCTCGGCGTACGGGTTGTCAAGGATCGTGCGGGCGTTGTCGGCATCGGCGGCGGTGGAAAGCCAGACATACAGATCCGGGCCGTTCAGCACTTCAAAGTTTTCCAGCCGCAGCACGCGCGTACCGTCCGGCAGCTCATAGATCGATGCGGTGCCGGTGCCCTCGTGCGTGACCGGATGAAACGCGCCCGATCGCAGCAGCTTCGGCTCGCTGGGCGCTTCGGTTGGCTGAGCTGCCATCTCGGCCGGCTTTTCTGCCATCGGCTCGGTCTGCTGCGTGGCCGTCGGCTCGGGGGTTTGTGCGATCATTTCGGATTGCTGCGTGGTCGTCGGCTGGGTAGTAGGGCTCATCTGCATCTCGCTGGCCGATTCTTGCATCGGCTCCGGCGTCTGCGCCTGCATCTCGCTGGATGATTCTTTCATCGCCTCCGGTGTCTGCATGGCAGCGTCTGACATCGAGTCGTTTTTGCTTTCTTGTATGGCAGCTTGCGCCGCTGGAAAGGCTTCGTCGACAGTGCGCGTGATGAATAGTGGGCTGATCAGATACCAGGCGATCGGCGCGGCGATGATGGCGACAAGCACAATCGCGCCAAGCAGCAAGCGTTTGCGGGTCATACATACTCCTTCTGATGATGTAGCTGCTTGTAGGGTAGCGCCCGCCACTTATCACGATGTTGCGCATTGCTTACAGCTTTCTTAACCGGATCAGGATTTGCCGGCATCGAAAAGACGATTTTTAAGCGGAAAGTGGGGTAGGCAGCGCAAGGCGCGCTGTCTATACTTCGCGCTATGATGCGTGCCTATGACGAAATTATCGATCTGATCGCGGCGGGAGCGGAAGCCGAAGGATTGTGCCTGGTCTACCCGTCGGAGGCGACGAAGCAGCGGGTTGTGGATCTGCTCCAGCGCCAGAAAAGCGGCGGTCTTTCGCCGGAAGAGGCAGCCGAGCTGCGGCATTATGTACAGCTTGAGCAGCTGATGTGCCTGGCCAGAGTGCTCGCTCCGTATCAGCGTGACAAAGGCGGGCTGTGATATGATACGAATAAGCTGGCGCGGAATGGCTGGCCGGTGGTGTGAGGGTCTATGGTTACGGTTGTGGAAAGCGAACGACGACTATTTAATGTCGACGAATATCATCGCATGGCTGAGGTCGGGATTTTGCACGAAGACGATCGGGTCGAGCTGCTCGATGGGGAGATCTGGCAGATGAGCCCGATCGGCAGTCGTCACATAGCGTGCGTAAACCGGATCACGGCAGCGGTCAGCGGTCAGATCGACCGATCAGTAGTGATTATGAGCGTGCAAAACCCGATTCAACTCGACGACTATACCGAGCCGCAGCCGGATCTCGCGCTCTTGAGGATGCAGCCCGATTTCTACGCCGAGGCCCTGCCTACGGGTGCCGACGTGCTGCTGCTGATCGAGGTGGCCGACACGTCGCTGGAGTTCGATCGCAGGATCAAGCTGCCGCGCTACGCTCAGGCCGGCATTCCCGAAGTCTGGCTGGTCGATCTGAAAGAAAAGATTGTGCATATCTACACTCGGCCGGCCGAGAGCGGCTATCAGGCGAGCCAACAGCTCGGGCCAGACCAAACCGCAGCCGCGACGACGATCGCCGGGCTGGCAGTGGCCGTGAAAGATATACTGGGCTGAGCGACGCTTGAACAAGAAGCGAAGCACGTAGAACAGGACGCGAGACAACTCGCGTCCTGTGGCTTTTTAGCGACAGGTTTGGTTTACGGCTCGGTGCCCCAGACAAGCGCGCTGTTGCGATAGAGAGTGACGCGCGACCAGTCGGCGAAGGCGGTTTTGGTGGGATCGAAGGAGTAGTCGCCGGTCTCGTTATAGTTGGTCCAGTCGTTCTTGGCAAAGCGGCTCTGGATCTCGCCGGTGCTGGCTCCCGGCGCCAGCGTGCCGCCCGTGAAGCCGACTTCGAGATAGTAATCAGCGCTGGCTTTGGGCGTGGCGAGCTTGACGAAGCGGCCCGTGACGTTCGCGCAGCCGACGACCGCGTAGTCACAGAAGTAGCTCTGGGGCTTGTCGCCGTCGACGGTGTACCAGTAGCGGATCTTCAGCTCGCTCAAAGGCACGCTGGCGCTGCCGGTGTTGACGACGTTCAGATGCGGCTTGATCTGGTTAGCGCCCGCGCTCGTGTCGGCTGCGCGATACTGCACTTTCAAACTGCCGGGCTGCGGCGACGGGCTCGGTGAGGGCGACGGATTCGGCGATGGCGAAGGACTCGGCGATGGCTGCGTGCCACTGAACGGGAACTGGATCGTCGCCAGAATATCCTGCTTGGCCTGATGGATGCTGATCCAGTCGTCTTGCAGCAGGCCGCCGGTATCACCCGAGTTGGGATTCCACGACCAGAAGGTCCAGCTCAAGCCCTTGGCCTTGATATAATCGCGCAGCTTAGCGAGCCACTGCTGATCCGAGACGCTGGTGTAGCGCGTGCCGAACTCGCCGATCATGATCGGCGCCGTGTTGGTGTTGACGAGATAGCCCCAGTTCTTATCCCAGACGCCGGGCAGGTTGTTGGGATAGGTCGGATCGCTGAACCACGGCTGCGGATAGACCGAGGCCGGATAGTCGTGCGGCGAGTAGACCAGCCGATTCGCCACGTTCAGCCGGACTGGATAATCGCGCGCGCCCTGGATATTGCCGCCCCACCAGGTGCAATCTGCGCCAGTGTAAGGATCGGTGTTGCCGCCAGGACCGTGACACTCGTTGCCCTCGACCAGGATCAGCAGGCTCGGGTTGATCGCCAGAATCGCGTTGCCGGCTTTTTCGGCCGCCAGCCGCCAGTCGAGCGCGGGATTACCACAGCCCCAACAGGCGCTATCGTGCGGCTCGTTGCGCAGATCCATGCCAACGACGGTATTGTTGCCTTTGTAGCGATTAGCTAACATCTGCCAGTCGCTGATCCAGCGCGACTCGGGATAGGCGGCGGTGTACCAGAGGCCATTCTCCTGCGCGCTCACGCCGGCGTTCGAGCGATGATTGTCGAGAATAACCTTCATGCCGCGTGCTCTCGCGCCTGCGATGATCTTATCGATGATCTGGATCGAATTCAGTCCGGCCAGATCAGGATTTTTGTTGTAGTCGATGCTGTTGGGCATCGCGCCGGGATTCAAGACCTCGTTAGAGAACGGTAGGCGGATCGTGTTGTAGCCGAGGCGCTGCATCTGATCCAGCATATCCTGCCAGTTGCGCGTCCACAGGCCGTGCACGACATTGTTGGCGGTCTCGAAGCCAAACCAGTTAACGCCCGCGATCCGCACCTCCTGGCCGTTGGCATCCAGAATCTTGGCGCCGCTGGTCCGCCAGTAGCCCGCTCCGGCAGCGCTGGCTGTTGGTGTGATCGCTAGGAGCGGGTTGAGCGCCGTCGCGACGAGCAGCGCTGCCAGGACGATGGTCAAAAGCTTGATCTGTTTTTGCATGGTTGTGCCTCCTCGGCGTTGAGCAGGACGGGCGCGGATCGAGTGGACCGACCCGCGCCCGTGGAAGCATACGCTTGTGCCGGAGCGCCTACGGGAACAGCCGCGAGTACTCCGCGTTGGCCAGCGCGATGTCGGTCTGCGCCCAGAAGCGATGGTAGCGGAAGGTTGGAGCCGCGCCGCCGTTGAGATAGCTCTGGACCTTGGCGAAATCGGGATCGCTGCGGTACTTCGAGCGGATGCTCAAGAACGTCGAGGAGGAGTTGATCGGATCGCCGTTGGGCATGCGGCCGCTCCAGCCGGTGGGAACGTAGATCGGATCGTCGAAGCGGTTGTAGTCGGCGCGCGTCTCGACGATCGAAACGCCCTTGGGATCGCGATACTTGGTCCACATGCGGTCGATCAGCTCCTTGGCCAGCGTCCGGGAGGCGGTATCGCCCGACCTGGCCGCGTAGTACATCAGCGTTTTCGCCAGCGCCGCCGTGATGCCCACGTCCTGGGTCGTGTCGACGATCGTTACCCGCAGATTCGCGTTATAGGTCGCGTCGGCGGCGTTCCAATTCTGGGTAGTGGCGTTCCAGTTCAGCCCGGGCTTGCCGCTCCAGCTCAGCGTCGAAGGGATCGCGTAGGTGCCGTCGGCGTTGAGCCGCGTGTTGGCCCGCGCCCAGGCAACCCATTTGTCGAGGATCAGCTTGGCTTTGGCATCGTTGGTGGCGTAGTAGTACTCCGCGACGCGCTCCATCGACCATGCCTGGAAGCCGAACCAGGTGTTGCTGGCCGGATCGTGATAGACCGGCTTCTCATCGTAGGCCATGCTGTAGAACGTCGTCGTGCCGGCCGGCGGTGCTGCGTACGCGCCCTGCCAGCTATTGGTCGCGCCGCCGGCGATCGCACCGTCCGCCGATTGCAGCCAGCGGTAGAACTCGATCTGCCGCTGCAAGCTGGTGCCCCAGTCGCGGGCGGCGTTCGGCGAGGCGGGCTTGAACGCGGCGTTATTGCTCAGCACCCAGGCCGCGAACGGATTTTGATAGCCGAAGTGGTTGTGACTTGAGCCGATACGCCAGGCCCAGCCCGCGCTCGGATCGGCCGCGCCACCCCAGGCGTAGTACCACGACAGCAGATAGTGCGAGCTGTCGTAGCCGGTGCCGGCCGGGCAGCTCGTGCTGGTGCAGCCGATGCGCTTGAAGTATTTGTCGAACATCGAGTAGCGCAGGTAGTCGCCCATCTTAGCCGCCTTGGCGACCAGCCCGTTGACGATCGGCGAGCCGCCCTGCTGATCGGCCCAGACCTTGGCCCAGTAGAGCGCCTGAATCGCGCGCGCGTCGGCGTCGGGAGCGTTGGTGTAGCGCCACTGGCGCGCGTAGGAGCCGTCTCTGGTGAAGAGATCCAGAAAGCCATTCGGCCCGCCGAAGTTGAAGGCGTCCCACGACGGATGCGGCACCGTCTCCCACACCGACTCCTGCGGCCCACGCTGGAAGGTATTGATGTATGCCGGCCGCGTGGTGCCGTTGCCGCGACTGCCGTAGCCATACCAGTTGTCCACGTCGAGCAGCCAGTGCATGCCGTACACATCCGACGTGCCGTACGCGCTCTTCAGCTCGTTGGCGATCGGATCGACGCCGACTGAGACGCCCGTTTGTAGCTGCGACGGATACTGGTTCGGCGTATCGTACTCGCTGGCGTAGGTCGCCGGCTTGGATGGATTGTAGAAGCTGTTGGTCGGCTGATCCTGGGTCGTCGGGATGATGTAGCGCTCCATGTTGGCCCAGGCGTTGGCCAGCGGCTGCCAGTTGCCGGTCACGCGTCCATACATCGCCTCAAGCCAGATCCAGTAGCTGTAGGCTTCGGAGGTCGTCTCGTGGCCGTAGTCGGGCGCTTCCACAATCAGCGTCTCGATCGAGTGATACGGCACGCCTTCGGGGCTGAAATAGCCGTTGGCCGGATCATGGATCTCGTTGTACATCTCAAGGAAGCGCGCGGTGTACGGATCGTTGGGCGGCGGTGTTGGCGACGGGCTCGGCGACGGACTTGGCGACGGACTCGGGCTCGGCGATGGCGACGGGCTTGGCGATGGACTTGGCGTGACACCGCCCGGCTCGGTGCCCCAGATCAGCGCGCCACTGCGATACAGCGTCACTCTGGTCCAGTCGGCGAAGGCGGTCTTGGTGGGATCGAACGAGTAGTCGCCGGTCTCGCTGTAGTTGGTCCAGTCATTCTTGGCGAAGCGATTCTGGATCTCGCCAGTGCTGGCTCCTGGCGCCAGCGTGCCGCCCGCAAAGCCGACTTCCAGGTAATAATCGGCCACGCCCGCAACCGGCGTCGTCATTTTGACGAAGCGCGCCGTGATGTTGCCACAGCCGATCGTGGCGTAGTCGCACCAGTAATTCTGGGGCTTGTCGCCGTCGACGGTGTACCAGTAGCGAATCTTCAGCTCGCTCAAGGGCACACTGCTGGTCGTGGTATTGACCACGTTGAGATGCGGCTTGATCTGGTTATCGCCTGCATTCGTGTCGGCCGCACGATACTGCACCTTGAGCGTGGTTACGCCCATCGTGCGCGTCGCCGAGAGCGGCAGAACCGAGAAGACGAAGATCGCGAGAATCATCAGGA